>CAZKTR010000256.1:0-5253 GCA_964555525.1 uncultured Pirellulaceae bacterium | reverse complement strand
GAAGCGAACCGGGTTTACCCTGGTGGAATTACTGGTCGTAATTGCGATCATTGGGATTTTGATCGGCATGCTCTTGCCTGCTGTTCAAGCGGTCCGTGAGGCCGCGCGGAGGATCCAGTGTGCCAACAATTTAAAACAAATTGCGTTGGCGTGTCACAACTACGAAAGCGCCAACATGGATTTTCCATCGGGCCGACTCGGTTACGATACCAAACAAGGTAATGTCTGGAACATGTTTGGCCGCTCCCGAGTAGGTAACGCACCATCTACAGGCCTAAACGTTGAAAGCGAAGGGGCAAGTCTTTTCGTACAGATCTTGCCATTCATTGAAGGAAACAACGAAAACAACATTATCAATCTTGAAGAAGTTCCAATCTGGTCGGCATCCACTTGGGCGGTAGCCTCGGATCCGATTGTCGGCGCTTGCTTAGCTGTTCTTAGTGAGCAACAACCTTCCTTCGTCTGCCCGAGTGACGTATTGGAACCAACCTGCCAAGGAGCCCACGGCGTAGAGAGCTCACTTAGTCCAGGTACTGGTAGCTACGCAGGTTGCATGGGCGATGCTTCTCCTGGTATTCAGAATGAAAAGAAGTACAAAGGGTTTGGTAACCCAAATCAAACAACGGGAATATTCATGTATGTCCAAGGCGTTGAGATCGGTGAAATCAGCGATGGTACCAGTAACACAGTTATGCTGGGTGAAACCACCGAGGGCCATCGAAGTGGTCAGTCCAATATTTGGTCAAATGGAAATCGATTTACTTCTTCTTTGCGATCTTGTTCGACACCGTTGAATTTCCCTCTAGATCCCAATGGTACCGACGGAATTATATTTAATGGTTCTGTATCGGGAGCCGCTGGCGGTAGGTGCAATGGCGGTTTCTCTAGCTCCCACACCGGCGGTGCTAATTTTGCTCTTGCCGATGCGAGTGTAAGATTCGTCGCCGATTCCATCGCCGTAATTCCCTACGCGGCATCTTCGACCAGGAGCGGTGGAGAAGTTGTTGGAATTTCTAACTGAAGCTCGGCGGCTTAAACCCGATGGTGGAGGCCTATTCAGTTGAAAAGTTTTTTTGAAGAATAGTCTGGCAAAATCTTTTGCCGGACTATTCGTTTATACACTTGGATTTACTCGTCATGCGTAATCGTACCATCTCTCAAAGTACCTTATTCGTTGTCGCCTTAGCACTTTTTTCAAGCGGCTTGCTAGGCTGCGGTGACGGACACGCCGGGCGTGTTCCAGTTGGCGGGACCGTGACGGTTGACGGAACCCAGCTTGTCCATGGCTCGGTGACCTTTATGCCAACTGGCAGCGAAGGCAAGGCTGGCGGTGGTTCGATTGGCACTGACGGCCGATTCCAAATTTCATCTATCAACCCAAATGATGGGCTTATCCTTGGGAAATACAAAGTTATCATTTCAGGGATTGAACCCATCGATGGTAGCTCGCAACGGTGGCATGCTCCGAAATTTTATTCGCAACTTAATAAATCAGAGTTAGTTTTCGATATCACCGAAGCTAGTGAAGACCTAAAAATTGAACTAACTTGGGACAAAGACCCTAAGCATTCTAAGCCGTTTGTTGAACGGTTTTAGTCTGGCTTGAAGACGTCTGAAAGAATCAATCGGACCGAGAGGCTAGTCGTTAGCTGGGCGCGAAATCAAGAAACCGATGGCGATAGGCTGTTCGTTCCGACGGCGTACTCCTGTAGTTCTGTAGCGGAAACCGGTCGACAAGCTAAATAGCCTTGGTACTGTTCGCATTCGCGTTCCCGCAGATACTCTAACTGGGCTTCTGTTTCGACGCCTTCTGCAAGGACTTCGAAGTCAAGGCTTTTGGCCAACAATATAATCGAAGATGCGATCGTGCCATCGTCCTGTTCAGGAATACCCTTCACAAATTCGCGGTCGATTTTTAGTTTGTCGATTGGCAAACTGCGAATATACGCCAACGACGAGTAACCAGTTCCGAAATCATCAATGCTGATCGTCAAACCGGCTTTTTTGAGACACCGCATCTTTTCAGCTACCGTGCCCACGTCTTCGATCAAAACGCCTTCGGTGACCTCTAGCTCAAGTAAGCTGGCGTCGACCTGAGTTCGTTCGATGGCTGAATTCACCACGTCAACAAATTCGGCGCTGTGGAAATCGACGGCACTAATGTTCACCGCGACTTTCATTTGCAAGCCATCGGCATCCCACTGAACAATCTGCTCACACACCTTATTCAAAATCCAAGCGGTGACTTCCGTAATACGCCGGCTCGATTCGAGGTGTGGGATAAATTCGAAGGGCGGAATGATCTTGCCTTCGTGCTTCCATCGCAAAAGCGCTTCAGCGCCGATTACCTTGCCAGATCGAATGTCGATTTGCGGTTGATAGACAAGGAAGAACTCGTCTTGCTTGATCGCATTGGACAGCTTTTCTTGCACTTTACAATATTCGACAGCCTTTGCCGTTTGCTCAGGTTCATAAAATGAAAGCGAGAGGTGATTTTCTTTCGCATGGTACATCGCCGTGTCCGCATAGGTGAGCAAAACCTCTGGAGTTATCGCGTCATCTGGGAAGAACGCGACACCGATACTCACACCGAGGTGACTTGTGACGCTGGCAAACTGGTAAGGTTCGCAGAGCTTGGCGTGAAGTTGCATGCCTAACTCTGCTGCGTGTTCGCGATCGGCGACGTCACGGATCACAATGCAAAATTCGTCTCCGCCGAGCCGAGCAACTGTGGTATTTGAAGTGCAGACTCGCTTCAGCCGCGTTGCGACTTCGCTTAACGCTTCGTCGCCGATCGTATGACCAAGTGTGTCGTTAATTTTCTTGAAGCCGTCCATGTCTAAAACCAACAATGCGATCTTGCGATCTGACAGCAACGCTTCATCAACCGCATCGGCAATTTCTTTGTTGAGCCAAAGTCGATTTGGCAGCCCTGTTAACGCATCTGTTGTCGCTAATTCTTCGAGATCACGGCTCAACTTTATCAAGTCTGCAGAGCGGTGCTTGTAAAGCATTTCGAATTGACACAAGCATATAAAGACTACGATTGCTCCCCCTGTTTTTACAACACCGTCAATAAATATCGGCGACGGAGGTAGGGAGGCTGTCAGGCCGCGCGTAATTAAGGGGTACGTAATATACGCCAGTATGCTAATCACGAGCCATGAAATCGCTTCGCGGCGTCCAAGCAGTAAAAAGGCAATCGTTGTCCCGAAAGGTAAAGCGCACAGGGTAGATTCGAGGTCTGGTGAGGCGAGCGCAATGAAGAAAATCGAAATCGCATGAATCCCGATAAAGCAATGAGTAAACCAAGTCGTTCTTTCCCTGCTGGATATGTCATCGCCACGAAACCACAGATATACCAAACCAAAGCAAGAAAGCGTGATGAAGTGGTGCGGTAGAACTTCTGGATAGCCCAAAAGTGGAAATATAAAAGCAAATGAAGTCCAAGCAATAATCGTAACGCTGAAGTACTGCCAGACCCGTCGCGCACGGTTGAGCTCAAGCTGCTCTTCGTTGATGGACTGATGAGTTGTAAGGAGAGATTTCATGAGAAGATGCATAACTCTAGGTTATAAATTATCCGTTCAGTAGAAATTCTTACACACTCCGAAGATCAAAGGTCTGATTAAAAAGCCTGTTAGCTTTGTTTTAATCCTGCAGCGTTTTTCCTACCGCCCACAAAAAAAGCCCCCCTTGATAGCAGGGAGGCGTGCGTCAAAAACTAAGTTGTTTGCGATTAAGACTTTGCTTTCTAGCGATCAAAATTCACTCTCTGCAACAAAGTCTGATCCGTTGATACTGGTCAAAGAGCGCAATAGTTGTACCTCAACATCCTCTGTGATGAACTTGGCAGATCCGTCCGCAAACGCGAATTGTGATCCCCCCGAGTGCGGGCTGTTGAAGCAATGAGAGTTTCGGAAATCCTCATCGGCCAGATAGTCCCGATTGGCATTGATTCCATCAACACCAACACTGGTCACCGCAAAAATAGCAGCCGGAGCAAACCCCGTATTACCGTTATCGGAAACGGGTCCGCCGAAGGAGCCGAACGTCCAACCAGTTCGATGAGCGACAAAGTCGTTGTTGTCATGGCAGGAGGACTCCCCTAACGCGATCGTGTTGGACATTCCATCGCGAATGTCGTTTGTAGCAATCGCTCGTCGGTTCGTATAGAACGCCACCGTGGATCCTCGCCGAGTATACGGGGAAAACAATCCCTCTGTCCCAATCCTTCCCTGACCTGCGGAACCTGGATCGTAAACGTCATACGATGTCTCGCCGTCGACGCTGGGACCCGCTGAGCCAATGTAGTGAGTGGTTCCGCCGCCAAATGTCGGATCGGATGCCGTTTGGGATTTCGAAGTCGCCGACGGGCAGAAGAATCCTGCGACCGGTATCGCCTGTTGGGCGCACTTATGGGTCATGGCGTCATTAGTTGGGCACCCTCCTTCGCCTGTAGCGATTTGATCGGCCAATGATTGCATTTCCATCTCAGGAAGAATTTCGCCAAGCCAGCTGCCACCAAAATTTGACAACGCGCCGCCTTGAAGATTCATTGGACCGCTGCCAGCGGGAAAGCGTTGACGAGACGATTCGTAGTTGAGGCAGGCGAGAACCAGCTGGCGTATATTGTTCAGACAGCTCGTTCGCCGGGCAGATTCACGAGCCGCTTGCACGGCTGGCATCAGCATTCCCACCAAAACCCCAATGATTGCAATGACAACCAAAAGTTCTACCAGAGTGAAAGCTCGTGACTGATGTGAGCGTCGCGATAATTTGTTGCGGTACATAAGCTTTTTCCTTTCGAGCGAAGATTGTGAAAGAAGTGATGGCAACACCGAAGTGTAAACGTCACTTGGGCTGGGGCGACAAAGCCGCGATAGCGTTCTCCTCCGGGTTGCCGATCACTATCGTTTAGTGACATAGTGAGGCCGAACGTCACAGATAAAATTGTTTTTTTCTATCGATCTGATTCTTTGACCGTTTTGCCCAAGGATTTAAGGCATTTGATGGCACATTAATTTAAAAATACATTACCAGGCTAAGTAATTAACAGTCCCTTAAGAGTTCAGGCTCTACGTAGCCACATCCGAAGTCTGACGAGCTTTTCTCAGCTTATTGAAATCTGATATATTGAGGCAGCAAATGATCAGCCATTACGTAATATAGTTTTCACTACCCGATCAACATCTTGCCAACAACCGCATTGGATTGTTGGGACTTTGGCACACCGAAAGTTACAACCATGAA
>CAZKTR010000255.1:0-5269 GCA_964555525.1 uncultured Pirellulaceae bacterium | reverse complement strand
TCCAAGCCAGCGGTTGCAAAGATCTTGGTGTGGTTGGCCCAAGTTGGGTTGCTCATCCAGATCGCTGAAACGTTAAGCACTCGCTTGAGAATCTCTCCTGACAAGCGCAACGAAACTGTCCCGCCAGGGGTCTGAGCCGTACAAGAATGCACGCTGTCACCGTCGAACAATTCGCCGCCCAAAATCAATCGCCCGATTGCGTCGCGATAGCTTGGTGAGCCATCGATTGGCAAGTAGCTTTTGGTGCCGCGACTAGCCAGCAATTTCTTTTCCGCTTCGTAGACCGCGTTCATTACGGGCGTCTTGCCAGATTCGTCTTGGTAAACACCAACAGACAAATTAATTTTGTTTGGATTGGTATCCTTTTTGAACTTCTCGATCAAACCAAAGATTGCATCCGGAGGATTTAGTGGGGCGTTTTCAAACATCTTGTTTTTGTTGATTTGATTGAGAGCGGATTGATAAATTCAAAGTTGTTACTGGAGAGCCGATGCTAAGGCAGAATTTGAGCCAACATGTTAGCATTGATCTCAAGCCATCAAAAGCGGTAAAGGCGCCACTGTTTTTGCGTGCTCAACCCTTGGGTGAACTTAAGGGGGCAAAGCTATAATCAATTCGCTGATCTATTCCTTGTCAACTACGTTCGCCGCATACCAGCGACGGGGTGAATTTTGGAGTGCCTAATTCTTAACGTGACGTTATAGTAGCTTCGGTCAATGTAGCCGTAACCAACGGCGAGACGTTTCCGTGACTACAAACGCATCTCACATGAATTTACCCTACAACGCTTCTAATCCCGCTTCTACTTTACCCAGCTTGGGCGCGATTGTGCTCTGCGGTGGGCAAAGCTCGCGTTTGGGTGTTGACAAACAAGAGTTGATGTTCGGCGGAAAAACGTTTCTGGAAACGATCATCTTAGCGCTTCAACCGGTTGTTAAACGGATCCTGCTGGTTGGCAACGTGAACGTCGATCGGCATCGACTTCCCGATTCGGTTTTGATCGGTCAGGATAAACGCCCAGGTAAAGGGCCGTTAGAAGGCATCCGAGTTGGCTTGGAAGACTTATCGAACGACTGTGAATACGCGTATGTCAGCAGTTGTGACGTTCCATTGTTGACTGGAGACTTGGTCGAATTCTTATTCGCACGTATCGGTGACGCGGATGCGATCGTTCCAACAAAAGGCCCACGTCAGTACGGCATGACCGCAATTTATCGCACTCGTTTGCATACGGCCGTTGACCAGCGAATCCAACAAAACAAATTGCGAGTCTGTAATCTGGCCGAAGGTTTTCAAGTGACCAACATCGACGCTGAAGAACTACGCGTCGTCGACCCGGAACTCGACACGCTAACCAATGTCAATTCGGCAGAAGACTATTTTCGTTTGTTGAAACGATTTGGTCAGCAGTGCCCGGAAGAGCTTTTGCAACGACTACTGATCAATTAATTTCTGGGAAAGCCGCCAAGTTGCCCAGCAGCGCCCATAGGGGAGCGCTTTGATGACTCATGTTGGTTGAATTTCAAATACGGAATCTTGGTATGCGTGCAAGGTTGCTGTGGCCGAGGAGCTTCCATTGCTAACGTTTGTTTGATGACACGATGAATGGCGTCGATTGAGGCCGTTTTGCCCATACAATAAACTGGCTCGCCATAGATCACTTTCAAACGAACGCCAACGGCTTGGCAAGGTTGCTTGATCACTAATCGTAGCTGTCGCAGACGCTTGTTCCGACGTAGGAACCTCCAGAGCGTCGGCGAATCGGCCATATCCAGCGGCTCGCAGCACAGTAATAGCTCAAACGTCTCGTGCCGGCCAATCGTGATCGCTTGATCGACGCTAGTGGCGACCAACACACGATACCCAAACACGGACAACTCATTGGCCGTTGTGAAGATGATTTCCGTGTTGTTGTCGACCAACAGAATTGAAGGTTGGTTTGGCTGAGTCATGTCATCGCTCAAAAAGTAAACGAACTTTGGCAGACGTACTACATCTTTTTTCGGCTAACTGGGCGTCAAAGTTTACCAACCGGGCAGAATCTGGTTTTGCCAGCACAACCGATAACGCCTGTTATCTTTACCAACTCTCGATACTTTCAGGCCATCTAGCCAGCAAAACTAACACCAGCAGATTATTAGTACTGATAAGCACTACCCAAAAACCAAACCGGATTAGAGGAGCTGGCAGAACAGCCAAGATCATCTCATTGGTCAACAAACGATCGACTGTTAGTAACCGACCGGAAAAGTAGTAAATACGAAATCGACCCGCAAAATGATTGTGGCTCCGGCAACTGGAGCGACGAAATCAAACGTCAAGCGGAATGCTTCGTCGCATCTCCAGCTATAGCCGCATGTCAGATACCGTGCGGAACGACCAACACACTTGGAGATTCTCAATGTATATTCAAATTCTTCGCCTAGCCATCGTTGCTGCGGCATGTTCTTTCGCCGTTCCTGCAATGGGGCAACACACTGGATTTATCAATTCCGGCTACGGCCTTTCTGGAGCCGAAAACTGCGGTCGTAAAATCACTCAACAATATGCCGAAAGCCTGTGGGCTGGTTACTGCACCGAAGGCTGTGCCTACCAAGGTGGTGGAAATGCTGGTGGTTGTGGTCTTTTTGGTAAGTGTGGTGGTTGTGGCCTAAGCGGTGGTGGTTGCGGCTGTAACAACGGTTCCTTTGGCTACCCGACGGGCGGTTGCGGTCTCGGTGGCGGTTGCGGCGGCGGTTGCGGTGGCAAACTTGGCGGCTGCAAATTAGGTTCTCGCCATGGTGGCGGTGGCGGCTGCAAG
Source organism: uncultured Pirellulaceae bacterium (assembly GCA_964555525.1). Lineage (GTDB taxonomy): Bacteria > Planctomycetota > Planctomycetia > Pirellulales > Pirellulaceae > Mariniblastus. The sequence goes on along the minus strand of CAZKTR010000255.1, from coordinate 2,469 downwards.
CTAAAAGGCCTTCATAGTGGCGGCTACGGTGGCGGTGGATGTAGTGACTGCGGCGGTGGTGGTGACTGCGGTGGCGGTGGATTCGGTGGCAAACTTGGTGGCGGTTGCGGCTGTAAGTTAAAAGGCCTTCATAGTGGCGGCTACGGTGGCGGTGGATGTAGTGACTGCGGCGGTGGTGGTGACTGCGGTGGCGGTGGATTCGGTGGCAAACTTGGTGGCGGTTGCGGCTGTAAGTTAAAAGGTCTTCATGGCGGCGGTGGATTCGGTGGCGGTGGATTTGGCAAGCTTAAAGGCCTTCATGGCGGCGGTTGCTGTAAACTGTTCGGCGGTTGCAAAAAGTTTGGTCAAAGTGCACAGCAGTGCGGTACTAGCGGAGCTTACTTCGAAGAAGCAGTTGGCTACGAGTACGGTACCAGCGGAATGCAAAGCTGCGTTTCCTGCAACTCTTGCGGTTCATTCGATTCATCGGCAGCTCCTTACGCTCAACCGATGACAGCTCCTTATGCTCAGCCAATGGCAGCTCCCTATGCTCAGCCAATGGCAGCGCCTTATGCTCAACCTCAGAGCGTTTTGAGTGCCCCTGCCATGGCTGAACCAGTCGTCGGTGCAATTGAAACACTTAATTAACTAACACTCTGTCGATGAAAATCAGGAATGATCACGTAACCACGAGAAACAATGCTCATACGTGATTTCCAAAATTGACTGTGATAGAAAGACGCCAAGAAAATTCTTGGCGTCTTTTTTTGTTTAGAAGTAGCCAAAATTCGCATTTTCGTCATGCGGTGGATACATTGAGTTGGTGTCACCGCATCATTTGCAAAAGGGTGTTGATTTTTGAACAAACGCGAGTCGAGACTGAATCGAATACTAATCGCATTGACGATCTTGCTGATTTTGCGCGTGTTGGTAGTGATTTTGATGGAGTATCGGTTTTATTTTCCACCGGATTTTGACCAATCGTTTTTCTTGACTGGTCGTCGACTTACGTTTGCCGGTTGGTATTCGGTTGGATTCTACACGCATATTATTTCAGGCCCCTTCGCGATTGTTCTTGTTGTAATTTTGCTTTTAACTGGGAACTCCAAACGTTTCAAGCAATTGCATCGATGGAGTGGTCGATCGTTGGCGTTGATCACGATTCTTGCTGTTTGCCCTGGAGGAATCATCATGGCGACTCGGTCACAAGCGGGCCCGATCGCGGGTTGGGGATTCGGTGTGTTGGCGGTTTGTACTCTGGGCTCGGTCACTTTAACGGTGGTTTTAGCATTCAAAAAGCGTTTTAAATCCCATTCCGTCTGGGCGTGGCGCTCTGGAATTTTGTTGTGCTCGCCAATCCTGCTACGATTGGGTACCGGGCTTTTCTATGTTACGGGCCTCGAATCGCCCAACACGTATCGCTTTTTGGCTTGGGGTAGTTGGCTTTTGCCATTGCTGATTTTCGAAGGCGTGCAACGTTTCAAACCAAAAAGGTAAGACGATGGCAAAACATGTGAAGCGAATGGGTTTAACTTTGTTGGAATTGTTAGTTGTGTTGGCAGTCATTGGGATCTTGCTTGCGATGTTGTTGCCAGCCAGACGAGGAGCAGGAGAGTCAGCCAGACGCGCCACCTGCATGAATAACATTAGGCAGTGGAGCTTGGCGGCACTGAACTACGAATCGGCTCATATGGAGCTTCCGATGGGAGTCGGAGTTGAGAATGAAGACGGTGTCTTGCAAGCCAATCCGGTGAGTGGTTTCGTTTCGTTGCTGCCGTTTGTAGAGCAACGTCATTTGTACGACGAAATTGCAAACCCATTGGTGATTGATGGGACTGAATACCCGGCGTTTGAAGTCCCCTTGTCAGACGCGGATTACTCCCCTTGGACACGGGAGCATGATTCATTGGTCTGCCCGTCTGCTAGATCGACCAGTAGTAAGTTCGGTCGGACTTCTTACGCCTTTTCGATTGGCGACGTTGCGAGGAACTTGAGCGAGCAAGAGAAACTGCGAGGGGCTTATGGGTATTTTAAAGCGCTGGATACAACTGACGTGAAAGACGGTCTTAGCAATACGATCGGCATCGTAGAGATTGGCGGCAGTACGATTGATAATGTCACAAGTGGTTGCTTGGCCAGTGGCAAAGCAAGCTGGTTGGATGATCCCAAGCAAGTTTTTTCTGCTCTGGACAAATGGCACTACACGTCGGGTGTGAAGTTGATTGATCGCGGTTCGCATTGGGCCGACGGGCGAGCGGGAGTCGGGTTGGCGAATATGATTTTGCCGATCAACGGTCCGAGCTTTCAGGTTCAGGATAGCCCAACGGACGATGGTGTTTACTCAGCGGGTTCGAATCATTCGGGTGGGGCGCATGTTGCCAAGTTAGATGGTTCGACACATTTTGTTTATGAAGGCATCGACACAGGCGATGGGGCGGCAACGTTGACGGTCGAGCAAATGGCCGCAGGTGTCCCGAGCCCGCACGGCGT
>CAZKTR010000254.1:0-5273 GCA_964555525.1 uncultured Pirellulaceae bacterium | reverse complement strand
GGGTTCATATGATCCAGAGTGCTGCCGAAAACGCATGCTTCGAAGGGGCGCGTCGTGGAATCGTCCCTGGTGCCACAGCCGAGACTTGTAGAGAGCAATGTGAAGAGATACTGCGCATCGCTGGGGTCCAAGATTTTACCGTCGAAGTAACTCCCAACAACATCGATGCAAACACAGAACTAGTCACCGTTCACGCAGATATCCCAATCACCAGTAGAAACAGCTTTGGTATCTCTGCATTTTTCAGAGGCCGGGCACTGAGGAAAGAAATCTCCTTGCCCCGCCAGATTCGCTAGTGGGTGTAAGGTCTGAGCGAAAAATAGTCAGACCACAAAAAGACATTAATTACAGAGCTCAGGATTTTCCTGGGCTTTTTTATGCTCGAAACGATGGCATCTGGACCAATCGGTAAATCGATCTTTTTGATCAACGTTCATCGACGTCCATTTGCGGTTTTTCATCTCCCCTGCATCACATCTCTATTCAAGTTTGGGGTGTTTGCTCGACGAAGGCCCTTGGCAGAAACACCTAGTCTGGTCCACGATTGAACGCCAATGCCGCACTGTGATTCGCGTTTATTGGCGGTTATTCGGGGCAAAAAAACGCAGCCACGCGCGCGACGAGATGCTAAACAAAAGACGCAGCCGGACCGAAAAAGGGGCCTGTGCTACCTGTTTTGTGCTCAAAAGCCCTGCCACGAGCCCGATTTATCATGAAAAGGCCTAATTTTGGGCTTCGCGACCAATTGTCAAGACTATACTTCTAGCGGGAAATGGGCTGATCAGGATCAACGCTTCCAACAGAATCGATTTTCCCGAAACACAGTCATATATAGAAGAAGTGTTTGCTACGTGTTAAGTAACTTACATATTTTAAGTGGTGCTTACGTGTTGAGTACCTTTTATACCGAGTCCGAAACAGCTCAATCTACTTATGTTACTACCGCGTGAACCCAATGTCTTGGGGCCAAAGTCGCTGGCCGATGCGCTTGAGTTATGCTTTGAGCGGTTTGGAAGCAGCGTTGCGATTGATACGCCGGGCTTGAAGATGACCTACGCTGCGCTTGACGAGATGACTCGCCACGTTGCGTCGGAACTTAGGGCACGGTGCAGCCAACAACAGCTAAAATCGAAACCCATCGCGATCTTGATGTCCCGATCGGTCGATTTTTATGTTGCTCAAATTGCGGTATTACGAGCTGGTGGTTTCTTTCTTCCGATTGATCCTTTGCAGCCTGCGGAACGAATTGAGTTTTTGCTTTCGGACTCTTTGTCTTCGTTACTATTGGTTCGAGAGCGAGATTCTTTTGCGGTGGAGTCGCCGGTAGTTTCGTTTTCGATCGACGTTGATCGTTGGGTGCAAGAGGGGCACAACAGCGTGGATCAACCATCCGCTGCCGTTGCCGCGGACGATTTCGGCGAAATCAGTGAGAACGATTTTGCTTACATGATCTACACCTCGGGTTCGAGGGGCAGGCCCAAGGGGGTTCCGATTTCTCATCGGGCTATCTGCAACTTGTGTCATTGGTGGACAGAAGAGTACGAACTTACTCATGGCCAACGCACGCTGCAAATGATATCGGTGGGCTTTGATGCTTCGTTGGAAGAGATATTTCCAACGCTGGTTAGTGGTGGAACTTTGGTACCGATCCAGCCCGAAGCGCTGAACTCGATGGAGCAATTTTTAGACTTCGTTAAACGGGAGAATGTGCAAAACCTGCATCTCCCGGCGGCATTCTGGCACACGTTGGCGGCCAGTTTAGAAATGCATGAGCCTCTGAAGTTGCCGGCGTCGGTGCAAACGGTCGTACTGGGTGGAGAGAAAGCTGATCCGAGGCTGGTTGAGTCTTGGTTTTCTCACGTCGGTACGGGCGTTCGGTTGATCAACGCTTACGGCCCAACTGAAACCACGGTTGTGGCAAGTTGCGCTGTTTTGCAGCCCGGCGTTGAGCCGTCTATCGGAAAACCGATTCGGAATGTCAGCTTCTGCGTCTGTGACACGGATGGTCAGTTGGTTAAGGCGGGGCAGCCCGGAGAGCTTTACATTGGCGGGGCCGGTGTCGCGACTGAGTATTGGAATCGGAAGGAATTGTCGGCGGCGAAATTCGTCGATAGCCCGCTAAATGACAACCAGCCGTACTACCGGACTGGAGACCTTGTCCAGTTGAATAAGGACGGTAATTACGAATTCATCGGTCGGATTGACGACCAGATCAAGCTCCGTGGTTACCGTATTGAACCAGGAGAAATTTCGGCTTGCCTTGGAACTCACCCTCAAGTCAGTCAGGCCCATGTTGCGGCTCGGCAACTGGCGAGTGGTATCAATGCTTTGCATTTGGTTGGTTATGTCGTTGCTAAGTCCGACGACTACCCCAGCGAATTGGAACTGACAGAGTTTTTAAGTCAGCAGTTGCCAGCGTACATGATCCCGACCCGAATGGTCGTGATGGAATCTTTTCCGGTCACCACGGGAGGAAAGTTGGATCTGGATCGATTCCCCTGCCCGATGTTGGACCCAACGCCAGTTACTGATCAGGATGTTGAGTCAGAGCCGGTCAGACTCACTGAGCAAAAGATTGCTAAGATTTGGGAGAGAGTTTTAGGGACGGGTCGGCTTACTCGAGAAGCCAATTTTTTTCAAATTGGCGGTGATTCACTGTCGGCAATGCGGTTGGTATTGTTGCTGGAAGCGGAGTTTCCTGGGCCAGTGATTCCAGTTGCTGCTTTGATTCCCAACCCGACCATCGCTGCAATGGCCGATTACATCGATCACCGCCAGCACAATTCGACCGCAACGACATCTCAAAACTGGCCACTGCTAACACGGATCGGGAATCGCCAACATCCGATCAGTATCGTCTGCACCCATGCCGCGGGTGGCGGAGGAATGTTCTATCGACAGCTCTTTGACGGATTTGAACAGACTGCAACCGTTGCGATACTCGAATCCGCGATCTTGTATCAAGAAACGTTGCCGACTGTTGGACACCAGAGCATTGCCGAGATGGCTCGGAATTACGTCGACTGCCTGATCGATGCTGGCTGCGATCAGAAGCTGACGCTAGTCGGTTACTCCTTTGGTTCGCTACTTTCTTTCGAGATGGCTGGGCTACTGAAGGCCAAAGGCTACGTTGTGGAAAAGATTATCAACATTGATTGTCCTAACCCGGTAAACATGCGATCACGAAATCGTTTTTCCAAATTTTGGTGTCGAATGCGATCGCATGATACGTTTGGTGCACGGCTTGCTGAATTTAAACTGATCAAGCAACGAAAACGTGAAATCAAGGAGCTTGAAAAACTAAAAAAGGCAAATTTGCCGCCGCCGGTTGAGCTGCGTCCTTTAGCGTTGGAGTTGGTCTTCGGTGAGCTTGCAATCAATTACGTTACTAAACCATTAGACGTTGCAATGCACTTGATTAGAGGCCAGTATCCCCAAGTAATGTTCCATATTCCCGAAGACTATGGCTGGACGGGGACGGTTTCCGCTTTTAGCAAGGTGCAGATCCCCGGTGGGCACAATACGATCTTTTGTCAGCCCTATTTGAAATCGCTCATCAAAGCGTTTCACGAGGCCTTGAAAGAGTAACGCTGCCGATGGGAGGCGACCGTGCTTTCGGTCGATCATATGCTTTGGTCAAACAGGAAAAAGCGAAGCGCAATCTCCAGTCTCCAGTCGCCCAACCTCCAGCCTAACATGGCTGTCATTTAAAGGATCAAGCCCATAAAATGGTTCTTCGCGCTGCCACATTGGTGGTTTTGGAATGGATCAAAAAAGGGTTGCTGAAATGAAGTCATTTTTTGTGTTTGGTGGTTTTTGTGAAGTGCTGGCTGTGTGCTGGTTGGTTTTGTTGCCCGTGTTAGTTTCTGCTCAACAGTCCGGTCAAGACAAACCAACGTCGCCGCTGGAAAACTTGCCAACCCTTGGCAGTAAATTAACTGACTCACAGGTGGTCATGTTTGCGGATTTGGCGCTCAAGAACATTCAAACCGAATACCCTAATAAGCCTAGTAACGTCGTGGTGGACAAGGCTTCGGTGCGGACACCGAAGGAAATGCATCCGGCTTTCTACGGTTGCTTCGATTGGCACAGCAGTGTTCATGGTCACTGGATGTTGATCAAGCTGCTGAAAGAGTTCCCTAATAGTTCGGCGGATCAGCGGATTCGCGAAAAGCTAAACCAAAATCTGACGGCGGAAAACTTGGCTGCCGAGTTAGCTTATTTTGAAGAGAAGCAACACAAGTCGTTTGAGCGAACCTATGGTTGGGCTTGGTATTTGAGGTTGGTTGCCGAGTTGGAAGGCTGGGACGATGCCGATGGAAAACGGTGGCGGCAACATCTAGCGGGCTTAGAGAAATTGCTGGTGCAGCGGACGAAGGATTATTTGCCAAAGTTGAGCTATCCCATTCGAACTGGCATTCATCCTGACTCTGGTTTTGGGTTGGCGTTGATTTTAGATTACGCTCGGAAGATGAATGATAAAACACTCGAACAAGCGATCGTCGCGCGGGCGAAGGATTTTTACTTGAACGACACAGACTACCCGACCAAGTATGAACCTTCGGGGCAAGATTTCTTTTCGTCATGCTTGAACGAAGCGGATCTAATGCGGCGCGTGCTGAATCAAGATGATTTTTTAAAGTGGTTTGATAAGTACTTGCCGACGTTGGCAGCTGGCGATGGTGGGAACTTGTTGGAGCCGGTCAAAGTCAGTGATGTGACCGACGGGTACATTGTGCACTTGGCGGGATTAGATTTATCCCGGGCTTGGTGTATGCAAGGCATTTTGTCAGCGCTTCCCGATGGGGATAGCCGCAGGAAATTGTTGAAAGATTCAATGGCAGCTCATGCCAAAACCGGATATGAGTACGTTTTTAGCGGTCATTACGAAGGTGATCATTGGTTGGCCACGTTTGCGATTTATCTGCATACCCGGGCGGGCGTCTTGAGCAACGATTAGGCGGACGGCTTGTTTGTGTGAAATCCAGTACAGCAGTAGGTGTTCAAAAACAAAGTCAGACCTTATACTGTTGGCCTTAAAATTAATTTCGCTGGTCGTCATTGGCTTCGCGAGTCATCGAAACTAGAAGGAAATCCGTGATGTCGATTCATAATCTTAACTTGGTAATTTTTCTGTCTCTTTCGGTTGCGCTTTGCGGCCAAGTGGTAGCTCAAGACGGTTCGGGGGCGACTGGTTCGGGGACGACTACGACTCCTGCTGTACAAGCTGCACCTGCTGTACAAGCTGCACCTGCTGCCCAAGCTGCACCTGC
>CAZKTR010000253.1:0-5277 GCA_964555525.1 uncultured Pirellulaceae bacterium | reverse complement strand
GTTAGTGAATCGTCTGTTTGTGCGTTGTAAGTCTTTGTACCAGCCACCGTGGGTTTCTCCACTGAGTCGCAATGCGGCCCAGATTTCATGTCTATTAAAGGGTTACAGCTCAATAAAGTTTGGGTTAGAGCCAAACGCCTAACCCAGAGCAAATTTCTTAACTTTTCAGAGTCTCGCAGTTTATCGGTAGGTCTGCTTTGTCACAAGAGATAAATTGAAACTGTAGCTAGGAAAATGTGGAAGTCAGCCGAACAGTTTCTAGTGCAGGTTTTTTGAGGGTTTTTGCCAATTCTTTCCCGGAGAGATTTCGCCGGAATTGAATAGGCTCAGGACATGGGGAACACATGTGCCGGGACATAGGTAACACTTTTGGAACCGCTTTTGGTGGCTTTAGCCGCCACTGTCCATTTTCGACCACTGTTCAGGCGGCGGAGCAGTGATAGCTCCGGCCACCAAAAGCCAAAAACCGTTTGTTATCGCCCGGCGGCTCGCAAATAGGGCGGGGTGGCCTACGGAATTGGCTCTAACCGCTCGACCGCGGGGGCCCAGCTAAATGAGTGCCAGCTGGTTGTTTAGGTCTTCTTGACTGTAAAAACAGGCACAACCCGCACAAATTGCTTGTTGTTCGTAGAACGCCAGCAAAAACTGCCTGATCGGTCAGCTTGACCCAAAAACATCGCTTACCTTTCCAGCGGGTTAAAGCCTTTGTTTTTCGCGAAATTGCTTACCCGATTGGCCGGGGTGGTGCGTATAGCTCACCGGCGACGGTCTGCTCCCACTCCTACAACCTCGTTATCTCATGTCTCAACCCACCTCCAAATCCAGTACCGGTTCCAAGGCCGGCTTTGTCCCGGTTCAGCTCAGCCTGTTTGTGGGCGAGTTTGATGTCACAGGGCAAGCCCTCGTAAACGGTCAGGATTCAGCAGGTTCGCTCAGCCATGATTCGCTCAATGGTGAGCTAAAGCTGGCGGGCGTTGAGCCAACAGTGACCAACACTGAGTCACTGCCTTCGCAAGCGATCGAGTTCATGCAAATCTTCGAGGCGGTTTCAGGTTGGGAGGTTCGTTTCCAAGAATCCGCAGCCAGTAAAGATCAAAGGTCGCAAAAGCTAGTTTCTGCCGATCAATCGTTGCAGGCGCAAGGCAACTTTGAGATCATCGATATGTCGATCGATTGGCCAGCAAAAACCCCAACCATGCATCGCGGTAAGTGCGAACAATTGCTCAAGCTATACAGCGATCTTTATAATCAGGCCAATGCGACTCAAGACAGCTTCGACAAGGTTCAAGGTTTGTTAGCTGCGTTGACGGATCCTGCTGAGGGTACTGACCAACTGGTCGACTCATTCGCGCCGATGTATACGAACTTGGACGAGGAGCAGGATTCAGACTTTGCCTTGGAGCAGGGTAGTGATTTCGAGGACAAGTACGGATCTGCTTTTGTCGTAAAACAAGAATTTGATTCGAACTGGCTCGCCAACGAAAATATTTGGTCGGGTTGGTCGTTTGCTGGTGCTACGGGAATCGTTGGCGACGCCTATCTCGACTGGGAGCAACGTGGTGACACTTTGACGGCATACGTCGGTCGGATTGAGTCCAGTTTTGGTGTCGGCGACACTGAATCGTCTTTGGAAGTGAACGCCGTTAGTCAGCAGTTCAAAGTCAGCGAAGGAAATACACTAGCCGCGTTCTTCTTTTGGGATCGACGCGGTGGCCGTTTGCAAAGCGTTGAACCAGGCAGCTGGCAGACGTTGTATTCGCAAAGCGCAATCATTGTTTCCACCGATCCGAATATTCAAATGCCTGAGTCAGTTGTGAACGCACAGTTGGGCGCCAAACCGTTTACTGCGGAGCAACTGGCGACAGCGATCGAAGCCAAGTTGGGTGCCGATCATCGGGTGCTTGTGATTAAATGCGGCTAACGTAGCTGGGCTCGCCAGAGCCGGTCGCATTTTATTAGCCGTTTTGGCGCTAGCCACGGTTTCATCGCTCATAAATAAAACCGTGGCTAGCGCCAAAACGGCTCAAGCCCCGAAGTCTGGCGACTCCGGCTACGCGAAACAAATCGCCTGCCATCTTTACGAGATGCGCCCAAAGCAAACCGCACACATGTCGTCGATCGCTGGCGTGTTGCCAGCATGCCGGGAGACGATTTTGACGATTTGTTCACAGATCGTCTGCGGGGTTTTGCATTGAGCTTGTTTTAATTCGTCGACCAAGCGAGCGGTTGTCAGTTGTTCGTCTGACGCATTCATCGCTTCATTTACGCCATCGGTGTACATCGTCACCACATCGCCGACTTCCAACGTAACCTCCAACGATTCGTACTGAAAGCCATTGGCAATCCCCAGCGGAATACCAGCCTCTCTCTCCGCTAGACTTCGGTACTCACCGGCTTTGTTTCGCAGCAACGGCGGCATGTGTCCAGCGTTGACGATTGTCATTTTGTTTTCTTCAAAATCAACTAGCGCTAACGCCAGCGTAACGAATCGGTCGATTTTTAAGTCGGACAGATTCGTATTCATGGCCTGAATTGCTTCTTCGGCGGATTTGCAGGTGGCCAATGCGAATCGAGATTCGGCAGAGACCTTGGCCATCAGCAGCGCCGCTGCGATCCCGTGACCGACCACGTCCGCGACTACGATGCCAACTCGGTTGCCATCTAGTTTTACATAGTCAAAGTAGTCGCCGCCGACTTGCTGCATTGGTCGATAATAGGAAAAGAACTCGTAACGGTCGTTTTTGATCGCGTGTTGAGGCAAAAACTTGCGTTGAATTTCGTTGGCCACTTGCAAGTCGAGCTTAAGGTTTTCGGATCGTTTGGCTGCTTCGAACAAGTCACTTTTTTGAACCGCCAAGCTTGCTTGCAATGCGATCGTTGTGAGCGTTTCGAGTTCTTCTTCGTTGAAAGCAACCGACTCTTGGACGGTATCCAAATGAATCACGCCGATCACTTCGTCTTTGCTGTTGATCATCGGTGCACACATTAATGATCGAATTTCAAAATCGACGATACTCTGCGCAAGATCAAACCGATCGTCGAGCGCAGCATCACTGCTGATCATCGGACGCTTCGAGTCAATCACTTGCTTGATGATCGTTTTGCTAATGTGTATCCGTTCGTCTTCTACGGCATAGCGGCTTTTCCAACCAACCGGTTCTAGTTCGCCAGCTTTGTTTTTTAAAATGATGAACCCACGATCCGCATTGATAAACAGTTCTAGTAGGAAGTCTAGGATCTTGGTTAAAACTTGATTTCGCTCGACAGATTCGCTGAGTGCATGAGTGATTTTCGTGAGGGCTACGAGTGTCTGCTCAGGGGTGGTGTGATTGTGAATTCGTTGGAAGTGTGAGGGTACTTCCAGTTGAGACAAGATGCTGGGGTCGTTGCGAGTGTCAGGGTCGTCTAAGAAGATCGAACTCAGGTGTTGGCTGCTGTCAGGGGAGTTCCGTTCAGTGAGTTGTGACTTTCGTAATGTGTTACTTGCAGGAATCGGCTTTCCAGTCCGATCGCGGTTTGATGAGGTTCGGGTTGAGGTAGCGCCAGAACGGGGTTCTTCTATTTTAAACGACAGCGTTGAGTCACCGATTTTGATTCGAGCTTGATCAAAAATTCGAGTGGGCTTGGCTACGGTGTCGCCGTTGAGTGTCGTGCCGTTGCGACTGTTCATGTCTTGTAAGTAGAAGTGGCCGTTGTCCAAAGTGATCTTTGCGTGATAGCGACTGGCCGATGCGTCGTCGAGTTGGATTTCACAGTCGGGGTGCCTGCCGATTAGGACAGGCGTTTCTCTTATCAAGTAATCCTGTTGGACGGAATTGTTGTCAGTGAAGCTGATTGTTGCCATGTTTGTTGGTTTGCCAAAAGCAGGTCGTGTGTTTCGACGTTGGGTTCGTGATTTAGTTTAACCGAGATGGTTGGGAGCTTGCCATATATTTTAATTTTTCGCTTCTGCTGTCGTCAACTTGCCCTTTTTTAACTGCGATCTAGATCGCCACTGCAATTTATATCGTCAGTGCTCTAGGACAAGGCCTGCTGACAATCAATCAACTATACCGCTAGAATGTGGACTGGTGACGTAGCGATAGTACGTGTTTTGAACCCATTCAGCCGACTGGTGGATTGAATCGCCATCGGCCATTCAGATACTCCTTTAAGGAATTGCCAGATGCCGACGCCTCCATTTAATTTGATGAAATGGATTGAAGATCACCGCGACGAATTTAAAGTGCCGGTGATGAATCGCCAGTTTTATAAAGAAGCTGACGATGTGATCGTTTTCGTTTCAATGGGCCCCAATACGCGAAACGACTATCACGTTAATGTGACCGAAGAATTGTTTTACCAGCTCAAGGGCGATATCGCCGTCCGAATCCGCCCGCTAGATGGCAGCGATCCTCATGACGTGATCATTCGTGAAGGTGAGATGTGGCTATTGCCTCGCGACATTCCGCATCGTCCTCAGCGACCAGCCGACACGATCGGTTTGATTGTCGAGTTTCCTCGTCCCAAAGGAGCTGTCGATAAGCTTCGTTGGTACTGCAATGACGATCAGCATCTGGTGCACGAAGCTGAGTTTCGTTTGAAGCACATCGATGAAGATTTGCACAAAGTCATGGACGAGTTTTGGAACGGTCCAGAAGAAATTCGAACTTGCTCGGTTTGCAACACGGTCGTGCAGCGAGCGAGTGAATTTAAAATCGAAGAGTAGCGTAATGCGTAGCTGGGCTCGCCAGAGTTCAGGGGCCTTAAGTGACCACGTTCCCGAAGTCTGTCTACTCCGATCAAGAGTTCAGTCTCGGAGTAACACGATCCAGCAGTGAGTGTGTTGCTTAGATTTAGTCGTAGCTGGGTTCTCCCGAAGTCTGGCGACTCCGGCTACGATCAGGTTTGCGACAAACGCAGGTGCGTGAACGATCGTGTTGCTAAGAGCAAATCAATAGCCGGGTGATCGCGAGTCTAGCGACCCGGCTACGTAAACAAACCGCTTTGACTAAGCAAAGATGTTTAGCATGCGTCCAACCGCTGTGTCTAGCTTTTCGGCTGTGTCGTAGTTGCCGTTGGCGATCTGAGCTCGTAGCTCAGCCACGCGGTCGGTGCGAACCTCGCCACCTGTTGCAGTCGTGCCCATCATCTGAGCTTGTGGCGAGATATCGAGTTGGTCGACTGGCAACGCGGTTGCGTTGTTGACTGAGTTGGTTGAAGCTGTCTTAGGTTGTAAGTTAACAGCTTGAGTGTTTTGAACATTTGAGGTGGGTCGGATTTGCATCGAAGTCTCCC
>CAZKTR010000252.1:0-5289 GCA_964555525.1 uncultured Pirellulaceae bacterium | reverse complement strand
CCTACGCTTCCTCCCCCAACCAATCAAGTTTGCTTTGGAAACTCATCCGGCGCAACAAAAAACGCCCCATCCTGACCAGCAACTCGGATCATCTGACAACGCTCAACCGGCGCCGCCGGATCCCATCGCTCCAACGCCAATCCCTCCAGCAAATTAAACGGAACCGGCCAAAGTGACTTCGGCACAAACTCAAAAACCGTCTCACCCGAAAACCACTCAGCCAACTCAGAACGATGCAACCACTTCCCGCGCCGGCAATCTCGATTACAAAACCTCGGCCTGCTCAAATCCGCCTCACTGACATGATCGAACAAACATCCGTAAATCAACTGCCTAACGACGATGTCGGAATCTCGATACTCCAGTGGCAAACAATCTTTGTATCGCTTAACCAAAGTCAACTGATGTGACAACAACCGATCAATCTTGCGGTCGTAATTATCTCTTGAATCAGGTCCAGGATACGAAACCTCGTCGCCTAGCTTAACCGCTAGATAAAACTTCGTCGCCAACTCAAGATGAATCAACAAACCATCGGCCGCACGAATCAAAAAGTCCAGCTCGCCGACCGTCGAGTGCTTACCCCGCTGGAGCTGCAGATTCTTTTCAACCAGCTCAACGCGCGGCGACGAAACCAACAAGCTCGCCATCGCGTCTTCATACAGATGCCCCAACTTCTGATCAAAGTTGAGCTCGCCCACAACCAAACCCGGGGCATCCAGCAACGCTCGATCGAACCGAGCCGCATTGGGAAGGTCGCCCACCAACAGTGGGCTGACCAATAAACTCTGAACAAGAGCATCCGCAGGCGTCACTGTTTATCGATCGCGAAGCGCTTTAAAGTACTGCTCGGCGTGTTCACGATGCTTCCTCGAAAGCTTCTGGTTCTCCGTAGGATCGGAATCAACCGATTCAGTCTTCCGAATCAACTCAGTGACCTGTGCAGTCGTCCGACCGGTAATATTATCTCCGTCGGCATTTCCAGTAACGACCTTCTCGCCCTTACCAACCTTGCCTCTGACGCCTGTTTTAAAACCACTCGTTTGATCCTCTTCAAATGGGCGTTCGCCAATACCTTGACCTTCTCCCATGCCATCTCCTTCACCCTCTCCTTGGCCGCGACCGCGACCTTGACCTTGACCTTGTCAGCCACCGCCGCCCTGTCAGCCCTCGCCCTCACAATCACAGTCTTTTTCGTTTTTGAGATCGTCAATCATGTCTTCCAAATCTTGGAGATCCTGCATGTCTTGCATTTGCTCCTGGAGGTCTTCAAGATCCTCCCCCATCTCTTCCATCGCTTTGGCGGCTTGCTGCATCGCCTCTTTCATGTCCTGTGGATCGCCGTTCTTCATCGCCTCGGCGGCCTTTTGAAGCTGATTAGCAATGTTATCCAAATTCTGTTGTTGCTTATTGTTTTGCTCGGCAGCTTCTTTTTGTTGCTGCAACTGAGCCGCTTTATCCAAATCACCTTCTTCAACGGCCTTATCAATTTGCTTTTGCAACTCTTCGATCTTCTTTTGCCGCTGTTCGGCAGCTTGTTTCATTTTATTGGCTAGGTCCTGAAGTTGGTTCGCAACCTCTTTCGCTTCGGCCTTAGATAACTTGCCTTCTTTGAGCTTCTTAGCCAATTCCTTGATGGCTTTATCCGCGTCTTCAAACTTTCCATCGGCCAATGCATTGGCAATCTTCTTGGCCACACCCTTGCCGGTGTCTTTTAGCTTATTCAAATTGTCTCGAAAACGCTTGCTATCACCAATCGACTTTTGACGCTCTTCAATTTCCTTTTTAATATCGTTGATCTTAACCAACGCTTGTTTACGATTTTGCAAATTATTGCTGTTCAGCTTGTCAAACTTCTTTGCAATCGCTTTGACATCTTCACTGGCATCAGCAAGACCTTTGGATTCGATTTGTTTTCGAGCTTGTTCGATTTTCTTTTTGAAGGCTTCGACTTTAAGCTTTGCCTTTTCCTTGTCCAACTTATCTTTCACATCAGTTGTATTGGCCGATAGCTGAGCGTCCGGCAAGAACAGCAACAACAAAATGATCGCCAACGGAATCAAAGGCAGCAACCCACTCCAGCGCGGACGCAATTCGAACCTCTCCGCCACCTCGATCGTTTCGACGCGTCGCTTCGCATCTTCGATCAACGCCTGACCGACTTGGCCTTGAGCAACCTCTGGATCGATCGCCAAAGCACTCGACACTCGTTCTTTCAAACCAAAGCGATGATCAACTTCGCTGGCAACCACCAACCGTGAATTTAGACGGCGGTAAGTAACCACGGCGGTAACGATAAACCCGATCACGATTGCACCCAAAATCCACGAGTACAACCAAGCGTCTTTATGGTTCTGAGATTCAAGAAACCCAAGATGCCAAATTTTTGGAATCGCAACACCAATGGCAGCAATCAGCAAACTGATAAACGCAGCCCAAGTCAGGATCGAAAAAAATTTGCCAACCGCCAACCGACGTTGCGCGATAGAAACTGCCTTGTTAATTTCTTTCATCGAAAGCTCCAGTACCAAAGGTCTTGACGATCACGATTAAGTGATGCCACATCACAATTATAGCTTATCAAACGATCGGCCTTGAATATATGATGATTTTACGAGTATGGCGATCCACGCTGGTTTATAACTAGTTTTCGGTCGAAAAACCTCTTTATTAGTGTCTGGAAACCAGTTTTGAGCGGTTATCAGCAAATTTGTCGTTAAGACGTGTTTCTTTAACCTAGAATTTTCGGTTAGACAAACAACACGCGGGACAAACAGCACGTCACAACCAACCTACAATAAGAACGACCGCCGGTTATATTTAACTACCCACCACAGCCCTGATTTCAACACCAACCGTTTTATTAAAAACACACGCCATTTTAATACATGTCCCAAACGCTAACAAAACCTGAAACGCAATCGGCCCCTGAGCCCACTCATGGGTTGCCGTCGCCGCGCGAGTTCGCCAACTCAGACGTGTTGATCTACGATGGAAACTGCAATTTCTGCATCGGCCAAGTAAAAAAAGTACAACGACTGGACGGCAAAAACCGCGTCTCATTTATTTCGCTACACGACAGCTTCGTGGCTGAGCACTTTCCGGATCTCAGCTACGACCAGATGATGGATCAAATGTATTTGATCCCAGCCGGCAATAAGTCCGAACATCCGTACAGCGAAGCGCGTCATGGTGGTGTTGCTGCGATTCGATACTTAACTCGTCGCTTGCCGTTGCTGTGGATCTTGACTCCGCTGTTGCACTTTCCGTTTTCATTGCCGGTTTGGCAATGGGGATACGGAATCGTTGCTCGGCACCGCTACAAGATCGCGGGAAAACGAGGCGTCGAGTGTGATGAAAACGGCAGCTGTGAATTGCATTTCGGAAACAAAAAGTAACAACAAGCCGCCGTGTCGCTTTCTCCAGACGAACTCATTAAAAAAGTCCCTCAAGCGATGCTGCGCGATCAACATCGTTTGCGCCAGCAACTACAACGGCTAAAATCCGAAACCAAAAACGCAAAACCCAAACCTAACCAGCCAGCGGCCAAGCCAATCAAACTCGGCAACAGCCTAACCACCAAAACCCCGGCCTCCCCTGCCCCGCCCGCAGCAGACCCACGCCTACAGCAACTGGCCGAACGCTTAGACGCCTCAGTCCTGCTACGCCAAAAACGAGCCGATGCCGTCCCAAAAATCGCCGTCGATGAAACACTGCCGATCTTCGAGCGACAAGCGGAAATTATCGAGACGATTCAAAACAACCAAGTCGTCGTGATCAGCGGCGAAACCGGTAGTGGTAAATCAACTCAACTGCCACTGATGGCAATGCTGGCCGGCTACGGCATCTCCGGCATGATCGGCCACACGCAACCACGACGAATCGCCGCACGTGGCGTCGCGTCGCGGATCGCTCAACAAATGAAGTCCAGCGTCGGCAAAGAGGTTGGTTTCAAAATCCGTTTCGACGACAAAACCAGCGCCGACAGCTACGTCAAGCTTATGACCGACGGGATCTTACTGGCCGAAACCCAAACCGACCGGTTTCTCGATCAATACGAATTGATCATCGTCGATGAAGCCCACGAGCGGTCATTGAACATCGATTTTTTATTGGGCTACCTCAAACGCATTTTGACCAAACGCAAAAACTTCCGCTTGGTCATCACCTCTGCCACGATCGACACCGAACGATTCGCAGCGCACTTTACCACCAATCCCGAAAATCCGGTCCCAGTAATCAACGTCCAAGGCCGCACCTACCCAGTTGAAACCCGTTACCAACCACCCGAATTACTTGCCGATGGCACGACCGCCGATCCAGAAGAACACCTCGTCAACGTCTGCCGCGAACTAGCAAACATCGACGACGGCGACATGCTCGTGTTCCTGCCGACCGAAGCGGATATCCGCCGAGCAACCGACAAACTCAATGCCGCTCGCCTGCCTGGCCGAACCACCGAAGTCTTACCACTCTACGCTCGGCTTTCGACCGACAAGCAAAACCAAATCTTCCAACCAGGCAAAGCCCGGCGGATCGTGTTAGCAACTAACGTTGCTGAATCATCCATCACCGTGCCTCGAATTCGCTACGTCATCGACACCGGCACCGCCCGCATCAGCCACTACTCGGCTCGCAGCAAAGTGCAACGATTGCCGATCCAACCGATCTCGCAAGCCAGTGCCAACCAACGTAGCGGGCGCTGTGGCCGAATCGGACCTGGAATTTGTGTTCGACTATTCGACGAAGACGACTTTGAATCTCGCCCCAAGTTTACCGTCCCCGAAATTCGGCGAACCAATCTCGCTTCGGTGATCCTCCAAACGCTCTCTCTCAAGCTGGGCGCAATCGACGAATTCCCCTTCATCGATCCGCCGCGTCCTGAAGCAATCCGCGATGGCTTCAAAACACTCCACGAAATCGGCGCCGTCGACGAACGGCGGCAGCTTACTCAACTGGGACGCAAACTATCCAAAATGCCAGTCGACCCGCGCGTCGGCCGGATGGTGTTTGCTGCCGATAGCGAAAACTGCTTAAGCGAAATCCTCATCATCGCTGCGGCACTGGAAATCCAAGACCCACGAGTGCGTCCGCCCGAAAAACGTCAAGCCGCCGACGCGGCTCATGAAAAGTTCCGTCATGAAACATCCGACTTCATGTCATTACTAAAACTCTGGGACTATTACCACGACCGCAAACAAGCGTTGTCGGCAAGCAAACTCCGCAAAGCCTGCCAGCAAAACTTTTTGTCGTTTCCCTTAATGCGTCAATGGGTCGACATTCATCGTC
>CAZKTR010000251.1:0-5294 GCA_964555525.1 uncultured Pirellulaceae bacterium | reverse complement strand
GGATGTGTTTTTGGAGAAGTCCCGTGAGCATGTTTTTTGAGGGAACGTTCTAGAACGTTATCCATTTCCGATCGCGTAAACATGGCACCCTCGCTGATCAAATACAATTGGATGTTTCCTTGGGACCAGACTGCTAATGGCTTTCAGTTCCTTAAATCACCCACTCAATTCCCGGAAGAACCAAAAAAAGGGTGGCACAATTAATAAATAACTGTACCACCCAAAAAATCTCAGTGATGCTTAACTTGGTGTCTCAAAAAACTTTATCAAACGAAGCTCAATGCCTTCCGGCCGAACAGGAGCTCGTTTGAACATCGTTAACTCTCACATAACGTTGCTGGCTGGAACCGTGCCTTCGACTTCCACCGCGGCCACTAGCAAAAAAACGTTTCGCGGCAGCGATCGCTTCAGCAGAAGAGTGGCGGGCAGCATAACGATCTGCCTCCGACTCAGCCTGCTGAACACTAATATTGCGATGAAAGTGACCTAATTGGTGGTGGCCAAGTTCATGAGCCTTAAAAAATTCGCAGAGATCTGGATTTCTCCGACACATCCCTCGACTCATCGTAATCATCGGATTACCGTTTCGGTCCATCGACGCGTATCCAATTCCAACCCCCGATCGATAAATAACTCGCTGAGCTTCGGCCGTTCGGCTCTCCACCCCGCTAACACAAATCGCAACCAACACAATAAACCCTTTGTACTTGTACATTTCATCCTCTTTTTTTTAACACAACTAACCGTCACAAACTCGGAAGTGAGAGTCGGAAGCAGTGGTTAAAACATTTGGAAGTGGATAAGTACTTAGCTACCGTTGAAATACTCCTTTTGAGTTGCAAGGAACGAAAATCTGTAGCGTGTCGTGTCAAGGTTGCGGTGGATTGTAGAAGCCCTCCAGTTACGGAGCAAAAAAAACTCTGGGTAATAAAAGCGACGTCTTAACGATTTCAATCAGCCGTTCTTTCCAAACCAAAAAACCAACTTCTAAGGCTTACTTTTTAACGTTCGCCAACATGTTGAAAATAGTTTCCCGAATGCCGCCAGACTGACAGCACCCCCTAATTTCCTTAGACACCTAGTGGCCGTTTGATTTTGAACGAAACCACAACACAAACTCGACGCGCGACAAGCCGGGTATCCCGCATGTAGCTGAGGGTGGAAGCCTCACTTAAACAAGACCACCCTAGGAATAGCTTTTGGATCCTGTTTGAAAACGACTCGGAGAGTCGTTTTACGTAGCCCGACTCTCCGAGGGGCGTAGTGAATCCCAGTATTTGCCCAGTATTTGTTGTCGGAGTGATAGTTGAACAAAGGGGCGTTGTCGGCACTTCTTGCTAGCTGGCCTAGTATTGGGACCAGAGACCGAAATTCGCGACGCCAATTAAGGCTACAAGACGAACGCGGGCCGCAGGATGCGCCCTTTTTTGAGTCGTGCCTGGCCACAACGGCCGACGATTTTTCAAACAGGCCCTTACTCGTCCAAAACCTTCAAATATTGAATCATCTTGGATTCCGGCAGAGGGGAAACTTCAGCGAATACAAGGCCATCTCGTTCAACAACGAATACATTCAGGCCGTTTGTTCCCTCAGTTGAAACATCTGGGGGACCAGCGCTGCTTCGGTCTACAAACACAATCACTTGATTCCCATCAACTTCACCCAACATGGCAGTCGACTGGTCGCTGGTACCACCGAGGTACGAAAGCCCTAACATCCGAGTTCCCTCGGGCATCTCAGATTCGGCCAACTGAACCTTCTTGCCAAGGCGGAACTCGAAAGTATCCTTAAAACGCTGCGGATCCTCGCAATGATAATACGGAATAAAGCCAGACTGCACCTTTTCTTTATACAGCAACGCCACCGCACGATTTTTAAATTCTGGGTCAGTGGGTAGGTCGCCATTCATCAACAACATACCACCGCCAATGATTCCCAGAATGGAAGCCGCCAACACAGTGATGACGAACCTTCGACCAGCAGAATTTGACTCGTTTTCCTTCAACTTCACGGCCGAGGACGACTTATCATCACTCAACACTGAGGAATCGCTTAATATTGATGAATCGTTTTCAAACGCTTTTCGAGTCAATTCCTGACTCTGCGCTGTATTCAGCGGATCA
Source organism: uncultured Pirellulaceae bacterium (assembly GCA_964555525.1). Lineage (GTDB taxonomy): Bacteria > Planctomycetota > Planctomycetia > Pirellulales > Pirellulaceae > Mariniblastus. Next base: position 3,171 of record CAZKTR010000251.1, on the reverse strand, counting down.
AACTGGAACATCGATCGCAGCGAATTGTCAATTCGATCCTGAGTTGCTTGTGCCTGTTTCAGCTGATCAGGATCACACTTTTTAAGGAACGCTTCACGATCCCCCTCAGACAACATGTCGTCCAGGTACATTTCCAGTTCGTCGAATTCTGTATTTTGGTCATTCATTGTTCTCTCCTTCACTTGAAGGAATATTTTTTGGGCTCTCATTAGAGGTTTGCAGGATCGCACGAAGCTTTTTTTTGCTGCGATGTACAAGGTTCATCGCAGTCCCTTCTGGCATATCCATCAATAATGAGATTTCTTTGTAATCTAGTCCCTCAACCGTTCGCAGCAGTAAACAACTGCGGGCTTTCGGTGAGATTTGTTGCAATGCGTTTTTCACTCGATCATCAAACGAATCCTGAAGAGGTTTCAACATACCTGTTGCTGGATTGACAGGACTGGCCACAGTCCCGACATTCTTAACTACCATTTCGGAAGGATCGGTTGGTTGAGTCTTACGTCTTGCGGATTTCCTTCTGTGATTTAACGCGCAATTACGCACGATGCCAGCAAGCCAACCCACAAAGTGTCCTTCCGATTCGAATTCGTTATTTTTTTCGATTGCGATCAAAATTGCTTGCTGAACAATGTCTTCTGCTTCACGACGATCACCAATAATTCCAGCGGCTATACATGCCAAACGAGTCGAGGCATTTCGACATCGCTGAGCATAATCCCGAGCTGAATTAATAGTTTTCGTATTCAACAGATTGCTATAATTAGTAAAAAAAGACATGTAAGGTACCGCCACACTGCGCCGTCCTTAGCTTCCACACCATTGTAATGTCACCAAATCGTCAGGTGCTTGCATCAATTTTGTTTTTTGCGTAAAAGTAAAGCCTTCAGTGAACTTTTTCTCCTAAAGTCTAATCTGGATTGAATCGCCTGATGAATCATCATTATTATGTGTACTCCAATAAACTGCCCTCAAATCGGCATGGATTCACGTTAGTTGAGTTGTTGGTCGTGATTGCGATTATCGGAATTTTGATCGGTATGTTGCTGCCAGCTGTTCAAAGCGTTAGAGAATCAGCTCGACGCACGGCGTGCCAGAATAACTTTCGGCAAATCGGCGTAGCGATCAGTAACTATGAATCTGCCCATCAGGAAATTCCTCCTGCGCGATTGGGCTGTGACGACATTGGCGAAAACAACGGGGTCGCCGAGTGCCCGCCAGGATTGACCAGCGAGGAGAAAAGTGGTGCCAGCGGCTTTATTTCGCTCCTTTCCTTTCTTGAACTGACCAACTTGGAACAGCAACTAGCCATCAATGATGGCGGTCTATGGAATCGCGATGTTGATGACATTGTGTGGTGGGAAAGTTCCCCCGACAAGCGAGCCGGGATTTTGGAAGAACTGCCGGTCATGTGGTGCCCTAGTGAAAACGGTGAGCGAGTCAGCCTGGTTTACCAGCCTGTCGTTGCGGCGACTTCCAGCTATGCGTTCAATAACGGCAGCCTAGGCCCAACCTCTCCGGTTTATGTAACTAAGTATAGAAACAATGGCGCGTTTGTTTACAAGACACCAAAGTCGTTTAGTGAGGTTAGCGATGGACTTTCTAGCTCATTTTTCGTTGGCGAAGTAACTCGTCCTGATATCTGGCCATCGTCTAACGTTTGGAGTTATACGATTGCCAACGCAGATTGCCTGCGTTCGACTGACAACCCCTTGAACACGCTCCCTGGGGACGGGGACGTACTAGAACGTCGTAATGGAGCATTTGCGAGTTCTCACCCCGGAGGAAGTCTGTTCCTTTACGGCGATGCGCACGTTCAATTTATCTCAGAAAATGTCGAGTTTCAGCTTTACCAAGACCTCTCGACGATTAATGGTGGAGAAGTCATCAGCTCGACTCCCTAGCGGTTCAATTCAAGCCTGACGGACCAACCTCTTGGCCTCTGCAAATCTGTAGCTCATTGATTCGCGCACGTCTTGCGCCACCAACTTTCAGGTTTCGCAATTAACAATGTCGCAACAGCGCGTGTTCATTGCATCTCTCTCAGCGCTAAGCATGTTTTTTTTCATTGCAGAAAAAACTAATAGCAATTCGGTGCGCTCTATTCAGTTAAGTGTTCTTTAGTACTATGAACGCCGGTTGTATGTCACATCGCTCTTGAAAAGTGGAGCACACAACATAGCTCGTGACACATTGAAAGAAAAAATTCTGTTTCTCATTTTTTTTTATTCAAATGCAATGGTTGTGCCGTGCTGCGACATTTGTTTGTGTTCTTAGGAAAAAAACACCTAGGGAATAAAACAAAAACTATTCGCTCCAAATTTTTATGAGAAACAAGTTCAATGAAGGTTACTAGATTTAAAAAACTAATGATTGCCCTTTCGGCAACTTGCTTAATTGCAACAACCGACGTGTCAGCACAGACGACCAGTACAACGTCGCCTACCGCTAATCAGACCGTTGAAGTCACTAGTCAAAAAACAACATGGATTCAAGTTCTTCAAGCCAACGGAATCGATATTCCAGCTGGCGCTGACGGTGTGGTTATCAGTAATGGAGCAGGTGGTAACATCACTGCTTCACTTGACGCAATTGTCACTCAATCGGATACCAGCATTGTCAACGCAGGCAATATCGCTGGCGGATTCAACGCGATTAATTTTGTCAACGGTTCTGGTTCGGGCTCAGTTACCAACCTCGCAGGTGGTGTGGTCAGCAGCGACAGTCGTGCGATCAACATTGGAGGCTCGGTTGCTGTTTCGAATGCGGGACAGATCCTTGGGACCGGCGATCAGCGTAACGGAACTGTTTATTCAGACTCCGCTGCCAATAATTTTTCCGTAAGTAATTCAGGCACCATTGATGCCGGTGCAGGAAACCAAGGCGCTGGTTTTTCAGCAGAACTCAGTGACAAAGGCACTAACTTCACCATTGAAAATTCAGGTACACTGGCTGGCCGCGGTGACGCAGGTGCTGGCGCAGCGACTGCCGGTGACGGAATTCGCCTTGAACGAACCCGAGTTGGTGGTGCATTGGATGGCACAACAACAGGTTTGTTCACTGGCGACATTACCAACAGCGGAACCATCAGCTCTGAGGGAGCCAACGGAACTGTGGGCGGCTTCCGAGCTGTCAACGGCGTTGACTTCCAAGGATCACTAGTCAACGAAG
>CAZKTR010000250.1:0-5296 GCA_964555525.1 uncultured Pirellulaceae bacterium | reverse complement strand
CTAGCGTCGGGCGTTGCTAGGTTAAGCGACATTCTGTTGAGGCCCGAGGCTAGCGCGAACGGCTCACGGGGCGAAGTTATTGCGTGCGAAACCGTAGAGTGTATCGAGCAGTAGTATAGGACAGTTTGCCCCCGTTGGACTACCTAGCCACCAAGCGTTGACATTCCCCCGTCGACGCCCAAGATTTGTCCGGTGATCCAACTGCTTGCCGGGCTGAGTAGGAACGCGGCCATGCTGGCAAGATCGTCGGGGGTACCGGCGCGTTTTAGAGGGTACTTGGCGTCCATCGCCGCTCGTTTCTCATCCGTCGCAAAAAAGTTACTTGTCAGTGGTGTATCGGTAAGTGCTGGAGCCACACAATTGACGCGAGTGTGAGGAGCCAGTTCGGCGGCTAGCGTTCGACTTAAGCCTTCGATCGCGCCTTTGGCGACAGCGATCGAGGCATGCATTGGAAGTCCCTTGCCCACAGCGACGGTACTAAATAAAACCACGCTGCTAGAGTGCTGGCCGGATCCACGTTTCAATCCCGGTTGCACGCCTTTAAGGAACTTGATCGCACCCATCGTGTTGACCTCGAAATCGTCCCGAAAGTCCTCTACCTTCAGCGCGCGAAACGATCGAAGTTTGATCGTGCCAGGACAGTAAGCGACTCCGTGGATTTCTTCAGGTAATTCCGCAGATGCAAAATCATCGCTAGAAAAATCGCAGGCGTGATGAGTTATGTTGTCGATGACGCCTAAGTCTCCAATTGAGCGAGAATAGACGTGAACCGTTGCGCCGGAGTTAGCCAACTGTTGAGTTAACGCCAGTCCAATCCCTTTGCTTCCGCCAGCAATGATATAGGTTTTGTTTTTGAGTGAATCGGACATCGGGATATCGGTATGTAGATTTGAATTGGTTTGAAGCGATTTGCTAAGAAATGCCTAACCGAAACTGGGCTGCTTTAACAACCAGAAAAAGCAACCAGCAAAAATCGTCCGTTGCCCGGAGCGGGGACGACGGATTAAAATCGTTGAAACTTTACTCACCAGGAACAAAGGTATGCTCAACTCCAAACTCATTCATCCAGAGATTCTTCAGGCTCTCGCAGGATCAGGACACTTCTCTCAAGTGCTGATCGCTGACGGGAATTATCCGCTGCTCTCAGGAACCAATCCCCAGACGAAACGCGTATTTCTGAACCTAGCTCCCGGGACCGTCAGCGCTCTCGAAGTTCTCGAAGCGATTCTTTCAGCAACACCAGTTCAAGAAGCGACCACGATGACACCGCCAGATGATTTCCACCCTGCTATCCATGATGAATATAAAGCGCTCCTGGGCGAAAGCATGCAGTGGACCGAAATGGAGCGCTGGTCGTTCTACGATAAGATCAAATCGACCGATACGACCTTGGCGATTGCCACTGGCGAACAACGACGCTTCGCCAATCTGCTGCTGACGATCGGCGTTGTGAAACTTCCGGAGGAGAGTTTCTAGTTTAGCTTCAAACTACGTTTCTGCGTCGTCATCGGAAATCAAAACGACGTGGCGTTTTACTTTGTCGATCAAAAACTGATTTAACCCAGTACCAACTTCACTCTAAAAACCAACGACGGACTCTCCGACATGAATTGGCCGATAACCATCTTGCTCGCTAACGTCGTTTCCACTTTGTTTATGGTGGGGTTGATCTGGATGGTACAGATCGTGCATTATCCGTTATTTGACGATGTTGGTCAGGAGAATTACGTCCGATATCAGCAGCGGCACCAGAGCAATATCACTTATGTTGTCGCACCGGTGATGTTAGTCGAACTGGCTACGTCAATCTTGCTGTTGGTTTATCCGGTGGCGGGCCTGAATAAATCACTGGTCTACGTCGGCATTGGGCTAGTGATCCTAGTCTGGATTTCGACTGCCGTGATCCAAGTGCCTTGCCATGAAAAACTGGTCAAGGGTTTTAATCAAACGGCTTACCATTGGCTAGTAAATTCCAACTGGATTAGAACGCTTGCTTGGACCGGCCGAGGAGTGATCGTGACGATGATGTTGGTGCGGATTTTGCAGAGGTAGCCTCGATGTTTCAAAATGCAATGGACTCGAAACAACAGCAAGACACCGTAGTACTCATTCATGGGCTCGGCGGTACTCGCTTAGATATGTGGCCGATGGCAAGACGCTTGCGAGGCCTTGGCTTCAACGTCCGTAACTGGGGCTATCGTAGTATGGGTAACCGAATCGAAACACATGCAACTCGCTTGGCAGAATTTTTGATGAAGTTAAGCCACGAAGCCGACGAGAAGATTCATTTGGCGACTCATAGTATGGGAGGGATCATCACGCGGGCGATGTTGGCCGACCAAGCGGTAGAACGTCTTGGTCGCATCGTCATGATCGCACCTCCACATCATGGGTCTCATGCGGCTCGTAAGCTGAATCGCTTTATTGGATGGCTCAGCCCAAGTCTGTTGCAGCTTTCGGATGTTGAAAATAGTTTCGTTAATCAGCTTCCAAACTCTTTCGAACAACGAGACATCGAATTTGCGATCATTGAATCAGTCCGCGATCGCGTGATTGTTCAAGGTGGAGTGCTTTTGAATGGTCACCACGACTACGCCCAAATTAGAGCCCATCATGGCGTGGCTCCTTTGTACGACGAAACGATTACGCTCGTAGAGAATTTTCTGGTCAACGGGAAGTTTAGCGAGAGTGCTCGCCCGTCGCGTGTCTCGATGGACGTAAGCTCTTAGCCGTCAACACATGACACCACTAACGGCGGTTTTCTATTTTGCTTGCGAGCTTCCCGGCGCCGCCGCCGAGAATCCGGCCGACGACTTCGCCATAGGGTACAACTGACGCAAGTTGCCCGCCGACTGAGGCACCATAGCTTGGCAGCAGGATTTCTCGAGCTTCCTCAATCTTTTCCGGCTGGTCTTCGTACCACTGTAGGGATAATTGAGTCGCTGTTGTTTCGTGGGCTAGCCCCGCGAATGGAATGTCTTTTATGGCCGCGTAGGCACCGGGATTAACACGCCCACGCACGTCTTGAGCATAGGCAGCACGTGAAATGGCCAAGGTCGGAACGTCTGAATAAACGTGGAGCGAATCCGTGTAGGGGTTGTACCAATCACCGCCTACCAACCGGCCTGGAAGCAACGTGTATTTGAGCAAGTTGTAGGTGCCAAAAGTAGATTTCCAAATCGGGCGAATTCGATCGTTGGTAACCATTCGTTTGAGTTCGCCAAGCGGCGCGTACTGATTGGAACGAACCAAAACAGAATCTAGTCCGTTTTGTTCTAGGTAATTGACGATCTCCATTTCGGTCGCTTGCGAAATGTTATGGTTGTCGACTTTCGTATCGCCGATGGCGATCCGATTGGGTAATCCTAAAACTCGTCCAGTTGCATCAATGATTGGTCTTGGCCGGCCTCGTTGGATTTCTACCTGTTGAAGTGGTGCGTTGTTAACGAAGCTGCGTTTTTCCAAAGCGTTAAAAGTTGAACACCCCATCGAAGTTAAGAATAGACAGCAGAACAAGAAGCCAACGGCAGCGGCGTTAAATTTGGCTCGACCGTTACACTGGCTCGCGAGGCTAGTTTGCGTGTGGCTAGGTCGCGAAATCGGATCGGATTTCTGCATGAAAGCGCAGCAGCGGGCTCCAATCCATAATATTCCATTCTCGGGAATGTGATTTTTGTCGCGATGTATGTTGATGGTACTACGTCAATTGAGAAAGAGGTGAGGAGGATCGAGGGTCCTTCCAAGTCAATTAATTCGGTGAATATACGGATGGAGTTTGCTGGTCAACCCGAATGTAGATAGGTTCGTCGCGTTGCTAGCGACCAGCGTGCACGAAATTACCGCTGACCGTCTGACGAGTCGGTTGGAATATGGGGCCAGCCTTTTACCGTAGCTCTTCAGCGCTTCAGCACATTCAAGCCTGTTTGTAAAGGTGATCAAAATTAGGGGGAATGAGTCTGCCTAGCGTTCGTTTAAACCCAACATTCGGGTGCTATTTCACGCCCTTACGTGTGGCAAGGCACGAATCGAGAGCTCACCAGACCAGGATAGATGTTTCAAAAAAAACGCATTTTTTTTGAAACCGAAGAACGATTGGGGCTTATGATTATCCCTATGAATATATTAATTAAAACTCTAGTCGTTACCTGCCTGTTCGCACTTCCTGTGGTTGCTCAAGACAATGAAAAAAACACAGGTGAGAGTGAAGCCAAGCAGGCTCAGCAAGTTGAAGAAACAAAAAAAGCTCAAGAGGTCGAAAAGGTTTATGCATTTTTGGACGAACATTTCCCAGAGATGAGAGCCAAGCTTGATGCCATCAAAAAGAAAGAGGGCGAAGCGGCTTACGAAGCTGTATACAGCGAGCAAGTCGAAATTTACCAGCATTACCAGAGAACACTTCGATCTGGCAAGGAAATGGCAATGTTGGTCATCGAGCAGAACAAGATGTACAGGGATCTTCAAGTGCTGCTGGACCGCTATGAATCACTTGCCGCTGACGATCCGGCGCGTGTCCAAGCCCGTGCGAATGCGGAACCGCTTTTGGCTAAGTCGAATGCTTTTGGAGGCGAGTGGGCGAAACTCCAAATTGTGAATCTGAAAAAGAGAGATGCCACCAGATACGAAAAACAAATCGCAGGGCTGGAAAAAAAGGTCAAGAAAATGGATGCATTGCGGGCTAATCCTAAAAAAGTCTTTGATGATTACATTGCTGACAGGAAGGCCTTGCTTGAGACCGCTAAAAAAACCAAAGAGAAGTTGCCAGAGGGTTGGCATACTGACCCCAAGGAGGCGCTAGCAGCCGCTAAGGAATCTGGCAAACTCATCCACGTATTTTGTTCGGCAACTTGGTGTGGCCCCTGCCAGGTTATGGTGAAAAAGGTGTTCCCCGAAAAGGAAGTGCAAGAAGCACTCAAGGAATTTGAGCCTCTTTACTTAGATGGTGACGTTTATGGAATTTTCGCCAGAAAGTACCACGTCCGAGCATTTCCGACTTCGATCATCATTAATGCCGAAGGCGAATTTCTTCACCGAAGTAACGCTAACGGCATGAGTACCGAAGAATTCCTAGAGTGGCTCAAAGTTAAAAGTTGATCTTTCGTGATTTTGACGCGGGTTAGCTTGTGCTTAACCGTTTTAAATGTAGAAAGTGCTTTACGAACGGGTTTGTATTTTGAGTGGCGCGCTCAACATCATTTCAGGGGAAATTTAGAAACACCTCACGCAAAAGTGCATTGTTGTTTATCTGGGGTGATTGTTCTTTGCACTTTTGCGTGAGGCCCTTTTCGGCTCGCCAGAG
>CAZKTR010000249.1:0-5296 GCA_964555525.1 uncultured Pirellulaceae bacterium | reverse complement strand
AAGATCACGTCTCGGGCTTGGTAAGCCGCGAACGCGAGAAGTCCCGCGATCACCAAGAAAACGGCACCGTAAAAAAGTGAGGTTGGTTTGCCAGCCATTTAAGTCTCTCCGCTAATAGTTGTCACCAAGCCCGGAAATCCGATGCCGTTGGTGGAAGTGGTCTGTGGGGGTTGCTTAGTTCAGTCGCGTCGGTGTGCCTTGCGCATCAACCGCGAAATTGTGTCTTGGGACGTGAGCTATGGATCAAGTGAAGCATTTGCATCACATTGAAAGCCGACAATTCACAGAGTAGTTCTGTGATCTCGGTGTGTTGCGCGTCATCGAGTTTGGGCTCGATCTTTTTCATCAACTCAACCACTTTCGCTTCTTGCGAGGTGATTTCGTTGTCATCGATTATGCCGTCAGCCATCGCTTCAATAAATGAAGTCGTTTGTTGGGCATACTCGTCAATCAAGGTTGATTCGCCTTTTTCGTCCAACCAGCTTTTCCTGGCCATTGCTCTTCTCCAAAATTCGGATTCGTGATTGTTTTATTGGTGTTTAATGTTTTCGGTAGCTCACATTGTAAGCTATTTTATGTGGCGATTTTATCGTCCCAGCAACTCTTGAGTCGCGGCTACTTTTTGTTGTAGGTCGGATCGTCCGGTTGGCTTGGCAAGGAACTCACGCCAATAGTCGGTTAGAAATCGTCGGTCGGTACATTCGAGCACTGCCGACATTTCTTGGAGGTCCTTTTCCATCCCCTGAGCCGATGGGATAAAACTCTCCAACGCCAAGTCCAGATCCGCTCGTTCGAGCTGCTCGCGGTTGTCGGCCATCATTTCCCGTTTTGCATTCAGCACCACGCTTTCGATGTCAGCACCACTGAGTTCGCGATCTGGTGACACTTCAGGGATGGCGTCGTCGGCGAGTGAGACTTTGTTCTTCTTCGCCATAATAGCAAACATTTTTTTGATCTCTTCGACTTCCTTGGGATAGAACAGCGGAATGTGAACCTCTGCCCTGCCCTGCCGTTTAAGGTCAATCGGCAATCGTTCTGGACGGCTGGTGAGCAGCATCCAGATGATTTTTCCTCGGTACTTGGTGTTTCCCATTTGGCTGGCGATCATCGAGAAGACTCGGCTGCTGGTTCCCGAGTCGCCGCCGGACTCGCGATTGCCAAGCGCCGCGTCGGCTTCATCAATAATGACCATCACGGGGCCGAGCGATCGCAGCACGTTGAGAACTTTTTCGAGGTTACCTTCAGTCTCGCCCACGTACTTCGAACGAAAGTTTCGCAAGACAAGGCAAGGAATGCCGATCGATCCCGCGTAACACTCGGAAATAAATGTCTTGCCGGTGCCGACAGGTCCACAGATCAAGTAACCCATCGGTGCCGCATCGAGCTTGCCTTCGACGATCCAGCGGGCGTCGAGTTTCAAGCGTTCTTTGGCGGCAGTATGCCCGACTACCATGTCCAGTGTGTGTTCGGGTTCAAGAAAGGTGACTAGGTCGTGGCATTGTCGTTCGATCAAACCCTTCTTGAGTTTTCGAAAGGCTTCGATGTCAACGGACTGTCCCTGGAGTTTGCTGCGCGACATGGCAACGTTCAGGTTGACGAGGTTTAGACCGTTTGAAATTTGAGTGATCGCTTCGATGGAAAGTGAATCTTGTGGCGATTCGTTGTCCGATTCTGTTGTTGGTGTTTCTGACGAGTCATGTTTGGCGTCGTCTTCGTCTGGGATATCGAAAGTTGTTTCGATGAAAACACGTCGCGCTTTGGCATCGGGCAACGGTATTTCGATGGTGGCCACGTGCGGGTCTTCGACGAGTCGTTTGTTGACTTCGTTTAGAGTTTCCGCGATCAAGCAGAACGACATGTTGACGCGTTTGATGTAGGGGTTTTGGGCCCAAGACAAAAAACGCACCAAGTGTGAGGCTTGTGTTCGCGCGAGGGATGATTGGTTGCCGGCAGGAACCAAAAACTGAGCGTAGGGAAACAGAAACGCCATCCGTTTTCGTTCGTTTTGATCGTCCTCCATTAGGTTGCGTTGGATCATACGCTGGTAGTTCGTTAGAACGTCATCGGGTGAGCGGGTCCAAGTGGTTGGGCTGCCGATGTTTGCTGATAGGGTCGCCATCATATCGCGATGGCGATCGGAGTCCGGCCCTGCTTGAGCTTGAATTCCGCGTCCCATGTCGTAGGAGGTAACCAAATCCCAGGTGCCAAAAACTTGTTCCGATAAGAAATCAGAAAGCCCGCAGAAGCGGTCGGTTGTTTTGCCGGCGTCGTCGACCCGACAGTGGATCAAGTCATTCACGTTTCCATGAATCACGAACAGGCAGGTGTTGGCGGCGAAGTATAAATTCGCCATCTCGCGTGCCCAACCGGGGTACCAGTCAGGCACGGAGACCTTGCGTTCACCGGGAAGTTGGTCTTCGGTTTCTATTGAGGTCATTGCGGCTCAGGGTTAGCTTCGAAACTGCGTCTTGAAATACTCGTTTGAGAAATGCTCGTTTGAGGTTAACTCAAAATCAGTTCGTTTCGGTTTGTTTGTTAGCAGGGCCGAGTTCTTTGACGTCGTCTTCGATTTGAGCGGTTTGTGGAGTTACTAAACCCATCTCCACTTCGAATCCGCGGAGCGCGTCGTCCGCCATTGCAATTTCCATTTGTTCCTGACGTTCGATGTCTTCCATGCCTTCAGCGCTTAAGTCAGCAGCAACGCGAGCTTTACCGCGATTGTTTGAGATTTTTTCTTGGATCACTTGTTCAATTTGCCCGATGTCGGTGGTGATATCGAAGTCAAAGTCTTTTGCTAGTTCAGCCATTTCAGCTTCGGCGCGACTCATCTTTAGTTCGGCGTCGTAGGCATGGATCTTTTCGCGAACAGCTTTTAGTTTACTCATCGCGTTTTTGACTTTGCGCACGTTGTTATCGTACGCTTTCTCATGCATGTCTAGCTGTTCCATGTTTTCAGCTAGAGCCGCTTTTGCTTTGCCCAGTTCGATTGCAAACTTACCTGCGGTCTCACGATCGCCAGCAGACAGATAAGCTTTGACTTTGGATTCAAGTTGCTTGATGTGACGTTGCTCGTTGGCGACCTGAGCGGAAACGCGCTCAACCAAACCACGATACTGTTCTAGCCCTTGGCGTCCGCCTTTCATTTCCTCGACGGATTTGTCGTACTCGTATTGCATCTGAGCAATTGGATCAGCGGTCCAAAAGAAGTTCGCCAACTTATTGACTTGTGCAGAAATTGCCCGCCAGAACTTACCAAAAATCATCTCAAATTACCTCGACATTAAAAACATACACGATGCCACGACAAACCAATTACAAATGTGTTTGCGTTCTTTAAGACTGTGTTGAGCAGCCAATTCAAGAATTGCTTCGGAAAGAGTTTTTCCTGAAAGCTGAATTCCACACTCTATTCGTTCGGTTGTCGGAAATATTGGCTTCAATCAGTTTGGGATTTTACCAGATCCGACACTGCTCAATGTATCGCTTTCGCTGGCCGGTGGAAATCAGGTTGTAGCAAATTCGCTCCCGCTTTTCCAAAAGTCCTCAGGTTTTTCTGTGGAGACGTTAGAGCGTATGGCACGACAGCTTGTTTTTGGGCTCTTCTTGAAATTTTGTGGTTGAGCCCAAGCTCTGCATACAAGCTCGACGCGCAAGCGAGTGCATCAAAATATTTGTAAAAATGCACTCGCTTGCGCGTCGAGCTTGTATTGGTTCAATTTCAAAACGCGCAAGCGAGTGCATCCCGTCAAGTTCTTGAAAATACACTTGCTTGCGCCGCGAGCTTGTATTTCCAACTGGTATTGCGAGCTGAAGGTTGAGATCCAAAGGGCTACTGCAAGCTGGCGTTGAGCAATTGGCCTTCGACGAGGATTGCTTTGGAGCGAAGCGTGCGGAGTCGGTCGAGGTAGTCCAACTGAGCCTGAAAGAAGGTTCGCTGGGCGGTTAGCACCTGTAAGAATTTTAGTTCGCCAGCTCGGTAGCCGGCAGTGATTAGCTCAAGCGATTTTTCACTTTTGGGAAGGATTGAGTTTGCGTAGGCGTCGACTTGGAGTTTGGCTTGTGCGTAGTCTCGGTAGTTTGCGATCAAACGTTGCCGCAACTGGATCACCTTTTGTTCGACTGATGCCGAAGCCATTACAATCTCGCCGCGAGCTTTACGGATATTGCCTTGGTTCCAGTCGACCGTCGGTAGCGGCATGCCAACTTGGAAATCAGCGATCACGTGTTCGCCGGTGGTATCGTATTTAACAGCGGTTTGCCAAGTTACGTTCGGAACCGATTCGACTTTTGCTCGTTGCAAAGCGCGCTTAGCGGTGTTGATTTTTGCAAGTTCAGCAGCGATCTCGGGACTGTTGGTCAGTAGCGAATCGTAAACTTCTTCAATGGCCGGCAAGCTTGGGACAGCGGTGACGTCGCCTTCGAGTTGTTCAAAGGGCAGCTCCGATTCGTTGATCATAGCGGCGAGTTGTTGGCGGGCGGCGGACAGGTCAAGACGCGTTTGGGCGACAATGACTTTAATGCGCTCGTATTCAATTTCGACTTGGAGAATCGATGAAGCGGCGGCTTCTTTGGCTTCGATCAGTGCCTCCGAGATTTTGACGATCTCGGCGAGCATGCTGGCTAGTGATTCGGTAAGGTTGAGACGTTGTTGGGCTAGTAAGACGTCGTAAAAACGATTTTGCACGTCCGTTTTGACGCGCTGTTCCAGGATCTCAATTTGCCGGCAGACGGTAGAGATCTCAGCGTCGACGACGTTTTGAGAAAGTGCGAGTTTGTTGCCGCGCACGACTTCTTGGCCATAAAAGATTCCATACCTGCCTCCTCTACCGTCTTCGAAGATGTCTTCGCCAAAAAAACCGGCTTTGGGGTTGGGGCCAAGTCCGGCTTGGATTCGTTTGCCAGTTAGCGCTTCGCGTTTGGCTCGTGCTTTGGCGATGGCAGGGTTGGCGGTCAGGGCTACGCGTACAATGTCTTCCAGGCGGCCGACGTTGAGGGCAGTTTCGACGTTGGCGGCTGGTTCAATATCGGAATCGGTTTCGAAGTCGGGGCGGGCAGGTGGTTCTAAGTTCGGATCGGTGGTGGCTTTTAAGCTATCGGTGGAATCAGTAAACGAAGGCAGGACCGCTATTGGTTCTTGTGCGACTGCGCAGCTGCCCAAGCACAACGCAATGACGCTGCAACAAAGTGCTCGAAGCGGGACAGTTCGCATGGGGTTGGTCGAATGATGTGGCGTTGAGGGCGACCGAATCCTAAAAGTCGCTGGCATACGAATCTTTTATCGAATCGATACAACAAT
>CAZKTR010000248.1:0-5305 GCA_964555525.1 uncultured Pirellulaceae bacterium | reverse complement strand
AGCCCGGACTTTCCTCTCGTGGATCACTCCACCAGCGATCACCTGACCAACTCGGTTATTGAATCGTAGTAGGGGAGAGTACTTTCAGCAATCTTTGGTTCAAGGAAAAAGAATGTTCTTTTAGATTTCGCCGAACTTAGGCAGCGACGTAGAGCAAAAGAAACAAAAACAAATCCAACTTCTAAATCACGCTACCGGTAAGCGACTCAAGCACTTTCTCCATTATCTTTGTCTGCTTCGGCGAAACGGTAATCGTATCCCCAGGCAACAAACTATAGTTTTGACCCTCGGGAACGGTTTTCGATCTAACGTCATAGTCGACCGGCAACTTAAGCAATTTGCCTGTCTTTTTTACGATACGACCGACCGTGATTTTCATGGACCCAAACTTTCCCGTCGCACCCGAAGCCTCAAGGGCGTCCTGAACCGTGACTGGCCCCGCGATATCGATTTTCTCAACCGTCGCCTTTCCGTGGCTTGGTATCAACTGTATTTGATATTGACCGATCACATCTGCCTTGTTCACGGGTGCCGCAGTTTCCACGACCGAAGAATCTTCGAAATCAAAACTTTGACAGCCCGTCAAAACTGTACACGCTAACGCCACCGCGAAAGCCCGCAGGATGAAAATTGTTTGATATCTAGTAGCCATGACGTTCTTTCAAATTGACAGCTTCTTCACACGAAACCAACCCAGCACTCAATGAGCCAGCGTCTGATCGCAGATTTCAGCAGAGTTTTCCAACCACGACAATGTCGTTTTAGCGATAGCAACGGTGATAGCATTCTGATACTTTGTTGCCTTGAGCGACTTGGACGAACAACCGACCAACCCGTTCTCAAACCCAGCCTCTCAAAACTCACCCACAACCCAAACCACCACGCCCCTTCGCATGAGTCACTGGCAGAACAAAATCATTGCAATCACCGGCGGTTCAAACGGTCTTGGCCTCGAGATGGCCACGCATTTCGCTGCTGCCGGCGCCCAAGTGGTCATCATTGCTCGCGACCAACAACGCTTGACCGCCGTCTGCCAAGACAGCCCAAACCTCCACCCGGTCGTCGCCGACATCCTGCAAACCGAACAAGTAACCACGGCCGTCGCATCGATCATTGAGCAACATGGACAGATCGACGTCTGGATCAACAACGTTGGCAAATCCACTCGCGCCGACTTGCTCACCTGCGACATCGACGCGTATCAATCGATGATGGAGATCAATTTTTATTCTGCCGTTAGGTGCTCAACCGCAGTACTACCTTACCTCGCCAAAACGTCGGGCTCACTGGTCAACATCGGCAGCTTAGCCTCCAAAACGGCTTGGCGAAACATGTCGCCCTATTCAGCCAGCAAACACGCCTTAGCCGCATTCAGTCATCAAGTGCGACTCGAAGGCCCCTCCAACGTGCACTGCCTATCGGTTTACCCTGGCCCCATTCGCCGTGAAGACGCCGGTCAGCGGTACGCCCAAGAATCCAAGGACCTCGATGAAACCGCTGCACAACCCGGCGCTGGCGTCAAATTAAAAGGGATTTGCCCAAAACAACTCGCAGCCAAAATCGATCGCTCTATCCGGCGACGCAAAAAAGAACTAATCGTCCCAGGTCACACGCGGCTTCTGTTTTCCTTGCTGCAACTCTCACCATCGCTCGGCGATTGGATTTTGAAAAAGTTCGCCAAATAGCCCTAGGCATTGTCCTTAAAGGGCTTGTAGAGCTAAAACGGACAACGCCTAGTTTACCAGCAAGCCTTAACACGAACTAGTTCGAACCTCTACCTGCGGACTTACTCTGCTTCCGCAAATATCGCTCCACCGCAGCGTCTTGACTGGCAGTGTCGCCTGTGGAATCAAACCGCAACGTAGGCGTCTCAGGAGTGGGCGCAAAGGTTGCTTGCCCCGGGTTCTGAACTGCCTGAGGAGGCTCATAGGGCGTACCCGCCCAAGGCGAACTCAATGGTTGGCAACCACAGCAAATGGCCGTCACCAGCATCAAAATTGTAAATTTTAGCGTCCGCATCGCCTTCTCCAGAAAAACGGGAGAGCCGATTTCAGCAAATCAGCGACAATGCAACAACCCCGAAATCACTCTCATGGCATCCAAACCGTTTTATGGGCCAAAGCGAATCAGTTTTTCAAGTTAGGCGCCCTCTTGAAACGGCGGCCCCCAGTTGAAAACTGATTTGCCGTCGCTTTACTGACTTTGCTGATACCGCTGGACCAGTGCTTGGATTACCGTCGCTGGCACCACAAAAGTCGTCGTCCGCATCGCCCGTGAAACGTTAACCCCGACAAATTTCCCGTTCAAATCAATGACCGGCCCACCGCAATCGCCTGGGTCAATCACACCATCATGAGCAATCACAGTTCCGAACCCAAACCGCCGGTCACTAAATGGACCACCACCCCAGCGATCCCAAACCACCGGCAAACTCGCTGGCAAAACCACACGAAACGATAACAACTCGCCTTGTCGCCGAATCGAAAAGCGAATCCGTTGCCCGCCAGCCAGCCCCGTTAAAACCTGGTTCAAACTTGCCTCATCCACCACATCACGGCCATTGATGGACACTAAACGATCTCCGTTTCGCAACCCCATCCGAGCCGCCAAGGACTTGGGGTAGACACGAGAAATCCCCGCACCGGCTTTCCCCGACCGCTTTGTTTCAACATCCAACACCACCCCCAGATCAACGCCTTGCCGCTCAGCGGTCGCCCTAAAACTTCGCGGCTCAACCATGATCGTTCCCATCGACGCGGTCAGCGGTTCATCTTTTGAACTTTTAGCCAGTGACAAAATTAACCGCCCGATCAATTTTTCCTCGATCACGTCCGCATCGATCTGCACCGGCACAAACTTTCTGTCAACTTTAGGTTTTAACTGCAACAGCGACAAATCCGTTGCCAGATTATACGCGACCATTTCGGCCTCCATCCACTCGCCATCCACCCGAGCCTTCACGGGCAAGAACAGTTCACTTTGTTTAGCGACGAGTAAACCCGTCTCGGTCACAATCGTCCCCAAAACTTCCCGCGCCGGGCTATCTTGATTCTGGCTCTCCTTTACCGAAACCAAACGCACAACACTCGACTCGGTTTTGGCAACCAAATCAGCAACCGCGTTACGCACTTCCGCCGCATTCCTGCCAAACTCCTCAGTCAACGAATCATCAATGTCTTCGTTTTTCCTGACACCAGCCGTCCGCACGAACGCCGCGCGTCTGAGCGCGCCGATTTGCTTAGCAAACGTAGCAATGGGAATATGAATATTCTGATTCACGTCCAATCGGATACGTGAGTTGATCGCCAGCAAATCTCCTTTGGTATTAAACACCGGCCCACCTGAATCTCCACCGATGATTGGCGCGTCGGTCACGATTCGATTTTCCTCGACCGCAGTAACTCTCCCTAACCGCACCGCAGGCGTCTTCAGAGTCTCGGTGTCCCAAGGATACCCCATCACCACACACCAATCGCCAGGCTCAACGCTTACCTGCTGCTTAACTTCAACGAACGGCCAAACATGATCGCCCAATAACTTCACCATCCCGGTATCTTTTTGCCGATCCACTCCGAAAGTTCTCGCCGGCCAAGTCATCCCGTTAGCCAGACGCACTTGAATCCGCCGACCCGGGCTGCCACACACATGCGAAGCGGTCATCACCCAACCGTCCTCGGACACGATCACCCCACTGCCACCCTCTATCGACACCACCGCATCGGCGGACATTACCAGCAACGACTGCGCGTCAGCGCTCAACTGCTTCAGAGCCTCAACCGAAAAATCTGATTTTGATGCAACCGCTTCCCCGAGCGTGGCTTTGTCAATCACTGCTAGGTCACGCATTTCCTCAAGCAACTCTTCGTTAACCAGCCCTTCGCCAACCCCACCAAGTTCGCCAACCCCCTTTTCTTCAAGTAGCTCTTTCTTAAGCCGTTCTTCCTCGAGCAGACCCTCCTTAAGCAACTCTTTTTCAAGCTCCGTATTGTCAAGCACCGCCTCCTCAAGCGCTGCGGGATCGATCACCGCACTTTCCGGCAGTTGCGCCCAGCTGTTTGTACCAACAAGACTCCCAACAGAAACCACCCCACACAGCAAACTCCGAATAGCTTGGCCCATACCAAAACCTTGCCTACCACCCGACCAAGTTCGCTCCCTTTTTAAAATTTGATTTTTCACAACCAGTTCCCCCACGAAACAAAACGCCAACAACTCAACTGAACCAACGTCGCTAAAAACACTTGAGCTTGCAAACTGACACAAGCCCGACATCCGACCAGCATCCGAAACGGCAACATCAACACCAACAGCACGACCACCGAAACCACAGCCTGCCAACCTAGAAACAAACCCACTAGCGGCAACGAAGCCACTCCGTCAGCGATACTCCACACCGACCGCTTCGCATTGGTCACTTCAACCGAACCATCCGAACTATCAATCTGGTCCACCGAACAATAAGGTCCATTGAACCATACCACTCGGTCCAAAGCAAATCCTACAACTAATCCTGCCATCGCCCCAAAGCCGAGCGTGAGCCACCAACTCGAAGTAAACGTTACCAATTGCCCAGTATTGCCCAAATAATCCACCACCACCGCACGCGGGAAAAACCCAACGAAAACTAGGCCAAACACCCCAACCACACCCACAATCGACACCGGCACCGCCAGCCCTTCGCTGCGAACCACCGCAGCGGTGAACAGCCCGAACACCAGAATCAAATGAAATCCGGTGATTCCAATCAAAGAAAAATTTGGGTCAGTCACCGAATTTTGAAGCATCGCGAAACGAAAGTCGTACCCAATGCCCGCGGGCAAATTAACTCCGCCCCAAAACACTCCCAACGCAACCAAACCAAGCGTCACCAACCCCAACGCAATTTCCACGACCAAGTAGCGAACCGTGATCGGTGTTTTACAAGTCCGACAACGACCTCGATTTCGCAACCACCCCAACACGGGAATATTATCTCTCATCGACAACTGCACATCGCAATGGGGACAATGACTCGAACCATTAATGCCTCGGCCTCGCGGGACGCGCCAGGCCACCACGTTCAGAAAGGAAGCAAAACAACTTCCAAAAAAGAAAATCCAACCAACGACAAATACCCGCATCACCCAAGTTTGCGCAACCGCAAAACTACCCATCGCATTCATCAACCACGACGGCATGTAGCCCGCTTCAACCAGCGTGCCCGAAAGAGCCGGCAGCCCAAACAACAACAGAAACACCAGCAAAGCCAAGATGCCGGCGAGAGTTCGGATCAATGAAAATTGCACCTAATGAAATCTCACTCTAG
>CAZKTR010000247.1:0-5318 GCA_964555525.1 uncultured Pirellulaceae bacterium | reverse complement strand
CAATCGCTAGTTAGAGCGAAGCTCCACAGGCTGACATTTTTTACGTGGTGCGTTCGTAGTAATGCCTTTAGGCTTTGCTCTCCGAAGTGAACCTGCCACCCCCCAACTAAAACTGACAATAAAAACCGTTCAGCTGACGCGACGAACCACTTGGCCAATTAAATGTCACGCCCTCCGCAGGTTTCATTCATCTGCGAAAAGATTACTTGGACGAACTTACTTCGAATCGGTCGTGAGTGTCCTATCGACCAACTCACGAGAAAATGCTGGAATGTTCTCCAAGTTTGGCTCGACTTCCCTGATCGATTCCCTCACTCGTTCGGCATCCTCATTTGCGTTAGTCAGCAAATGGAAATGTGCCAAACGCTCGCCAGCATCGATTATCGCTTGGTTCGTTTGCGGTCGAGGATTTTTGATTGACTGAAGCGACGCAAAACTGGATTTCAGCATTCTTTGGGCTCTAAAGGTTCTTCCAAGTTTCAGATACGTCATACCAAGCAATGACCTCGCCTCCCACAGCAAATGTGTTTGAGTTCCTTTGAAGTGTTCCATACTTAGAATTTCGATCAGCTCATTTAACCGCAAAACCAGCGTTTCGTCTGGCTTGACCACATACCTCGCAACGCAGGCGCGATAAAGATATTGCGTTGGAACAATAAGCTCATCCAATCTAGAAAAACGCTCCTTAATCTCGGATTCGAATTCTTCGACAACCTGAATCGCTTCTTTGTCACCTTGTAACGCCAGCGACTCT
This sequence comes from uncultured Pirellulaceae bacterium, assembly GCA_964555525.1. Classification (GTDB taxonomy): domain Bacteria; phylum Planctomycetota; class Planctomycetia; order Pirellulales; family Pirellulaceae; genus Mariniblastus. Next base: position 4,564 of record CAZKTR010000247.1, on the reverse strand, counting down.
GCCAGCCAAATTTTCGGCTCTAAGTTATCAAAGACAAATGAAGAAGTATTGGACTGACGGTTTTTCGCGTCGCCGAAAAACTCGTCCGCCTCTCTAAATCCCCTACTAGCCGCCTCTAGATCGCCTTGATTGGCAGCTACCATTGCCAGCATGAATCTCTTTTGATTTAAGTACTGCTCGTGGCGATCTTCTGGAAATTCATGTTCGACAAAGTCGACATCCAGATACTCTTTTGCTTTTTCTGGCTGATTGACCAGCAAGTGAACATTGGCCAGCTTGGCTGTACTCAAGGAATTTCTCCAATGGCTTGTTCCATACTTTGCTACTTGGTAACGGTACAATCGATTAGCCGTTTCGAGAGCTCTTGAAAAGTCTTCCGTTTTGACATAAGCCTCGAAAAGCCAAGATAAAGCAAAAGCTCGCTTTTGATACATGCTTTTCGATTTCCCCTGAGTTTGAATGATAAATGCTTTTAAATGCCTGATTGAATCGCGATACCTACCGACGCCTTGCAAGGCTCTTGCCAAAGAATAAGAAACGATATAGCTCCTTGCACCGGGCTCATTGCCGTAACGATCCTGCCCCCTAAAACTAAGTGATAATTTTTCTAGGATCGGCAACGCCTTTCGGTATTGATCAAGCCGAAGGTAAGAACGAGCGAGCGACACCTTTGCCGTTTCCACTTGGGGATCATTCCGGCCCATTTCGTCGCTGTTATTGTCGGAACCGTGATCGGTTTTAGAAAGCACAGCATTCAATACTTCGATTGCTTTTATTGGCATCCGGTTGTAATTGTAAATTCGGGCCATGTGGATTCCGTATTCGACACCAATGATCTCTAGCCCCAGTTCTGAAGAAGTTTCGATAAGCTCCAGCGCCTTTCGTCTCTTATCCTCAATAAGATAATTCGATGCCAGCTTGCACTGAATTCTTAAGAAATCTCGTGTGTCTGTTTCTCCAGAACGGACATAGAATTCCTGCAGGTCTTGGTAAAGAGAATTGGCCCGTTTTACTTGCTTGTTTGCTGACAGCGAGTCGGCCAACTGACTCCGAGTATTTCTCGCAATTTCACTTTCAAGGCCATACTCAGCCATCACAAACCGATCGGCCTTTTCAAGAAGCGGAATGGCTTTCTCAACTGCTCCAAACGCATGGTAGTATTTCCCAATTTTCGCCTGAAACGAAGCAATCACATCAGGTGCTCCAATTGAATCCTCGTCCAACTGCTCAGCGGCCTGATCAAGATTTTTAACCAGCAAATTCATCAGTGGCTTACTCGAACGTGCACTTCGATTGAGATGCAGGTTTTCAAAAACGGAGCCAAGGATTTTGTTGACCTCTGCTAATTGCGTAAGCCGAGCCTCAGCTTGGGCTTTTGAATCGTCAGCAGCAATTTTGGCACTGATAGCTAAGTCTTTTGCGACCCTTGCGTCTTCGGCTTTTTGATCTGCGAGCGTTCTTGCTTCATTCTCCCGGTAGAACCCGATCGATGTGCCAACGATACCGGCGATAAGAATGCCAAGACACGCCACAACACAAATCACAAACGACAATCGACGTTTACGGGCTTCTTCATTCCTTGTTAGTTCTTTTTCCAGCTTGATTTGAACCGTCTGAGCGGCGGTCTCCCGAGATGCAAAATAAGCTAACATTTTCTGTGCGACTGCATCGGCATCAGAAGGGCGGTCGGCCGGATCTGACTGCAAGCAAGATCGAGCTAAATCAGCCAACTCCGAATCGACGTTCGAATCCAAACACCGCGGACGACAACTATGATTCAAAGACGCCTCGTTCCGAACCGTCGATTCATCCTCGGCTTCACCAAGCCTAGCCCCCGACAGGATCTCCCAGAGAATCGCGCCGAGAGAATAAACATCGGACTGTTTGTTAATCAGATCGTTTCGCCCCTTTGATTGTTCCGGCGACATGTAGCCGGGTGTACCGACAACCTGCCCATGGCGAGTCAAATCTGCGGGGGTGTGTTCGGCATCGTCAGATTTAAGACTAAACACGTCATCTGCCATGTCAACTCGCGTTTGCTGCACCACGAAAGTTTGGGATTGCTCATCGTCAGCAGCAAGTTTTTTAGCAACTCCCCAATCCATGACCTGAGTTTGACCGTGATCGCCCACCATGATATTGGAAGGTTTGAGGTCGCGGTGAATCACCCCACGCTCATGCACAAATGCCATCGTCTGACAAGTTTGCAAAAAGAAATTCAGGGCTGTCGTCCGATCGGCAGATGTCGAATCACTGCCCGCTAAAAACTGGGCGAGTGTTTCTCCTTCAACCAACTTCATGCAATAGAAAGGGCGGCCATCTTGAAGTTCGCCCAGTTCATAAACAGGAGCGATCCCCGGATGTTGCAACTGTCCGGTAATATGAGCTTCGTTATAAAATCGCTGAACCGCCTGAAAGTTGTCGCGATGTTTCAACTGCAAACACTTAAGAACAACGTCGCGTCGCATTTGCGAATCGTAAGCGGCATAAATGACTCCCATTCCGCCCTTAGCCAACTCGCTCTTAATAGAATAGCGAGCTGTTTCTCGCTCTTCCATTTCTGAATCGAAGAAGACCAATGGGTCCTCAAGAACAGCTTGGAACCGATCACTGTACTGAAGCAGCGCTTCGATTCTCACCGCACGCTCTTTGTCTTGCTCCGCCAATTGTTTCATTCGCTCCGCACGAGCGTTTACATCTTTAATCAACCAGATTTCTTTGAAAATTTCTTTGTCAGTCATCAAATGCTACTCGTCAATAAGCTGTAACAATCGAGCAACTCCATAACTGGACTCAGCTGATACTTCCTGATCAGTCACCTCAAGCAATCTCGCCACTTGCTGAACTGTCAATCCGGCAAAAAATTGCAAGTTGAAATTCTGCACAAAATCCGGATCTTCATCGGCCAACCGATCCAAAGCATCGATCACTTGTGCGACCGTGACCTGCAAACCCTCACAAGAACCCAACAAACCACTGCTTAACTTTGGATCTGATCTAAACAGTTTTCTTGTCGCAACGCCAACACTACGATAGTAACATTCAAGTTGGTCTTGATTGAGTTTCTTACGCCCAATCAATCGTAATGTTACTTCATCAACCACCGATTTCAAACGAACTGTCTGACTAAACACTCGTGTCTGCTGAATCACTGAACGCAAATCATTTACAAGCCAGTCGAGCAGAGATTCAAATGCGTGACTCTTTCCTGCAATGGTGCAGTTGATCAGCGTGATGAACTCAAGACTAGCAAACTCGTCCGAGGCATCATGGAACACGGTGCAAGCATCAGCCGGCACCCGTTGCTTAATCGCAGTCACAACCTCATTGTGAAGCGTTCCATCAAGTGTTTGTGAGAAAATGGTATCACTGACGTAGGATTCGATTTTCGAAAAATCCGCACCTGAGATAGTGGACTGACTTTTAAGAAAACTGGACAACGTTTTAGATTCAGAATTCCATTGCGAAATCTTCTCCGTCAAACCTCCCAAACTGATCGCCCCATGGTTCACGAGTTCACAGGCAAGCACGATGTCACGATTGGACAATGCATCCTGTTGATTTTCAATTGCCGCTTCAAGCAACCGCTGGATTTTTACTTTCTTTTCGCCACCCAAATACTGCCCTTCTGATGAATCAATCTGTTGAATTGATTCCTGATGATTCAGCCTCTCTCGTATTCGTTGAAAGAGATCCACGAATTCACTTGATGCTTTGTTTCCTAACATGAATTGCTCAAGACAATCCTGTTCCTCGTTTGATAATTCTCGATCAAGAGATTCAGAAAGAAGTCGCCAGTGATATTCTTGGTCAGTCATTTGTCTTTAGTGTTAGCCCTAAATGCCACAGATGCCTTATATGATTTCACTTGTTGAACCCCAACCTTATCGAGCCGCAATTCAACGCGATGCACAAACCAGTTCTCACACAAGAAGACGCAATTTATCCACCGTCTCCTTCGGTATAAACGATGCGTGCCTCTCTCACACTATCATCAGTGGCTAGCTTTCCCGAAATACTTTTGGCCAGCGCCACTCTTGCCCGGAAAAGCCGGACCCATAGATTCTTTCGGGAAATGCAAAGCAACTCACAAATCGCTTCCGGTTCGAGTTGCTCAAGCTCACGCAACACAAACACACTCGCTTGGTTTTTAGGCAAACGCGCCAAAGACTCATCTACGAGCTCCATGAACTCTGCGTCGGTCATCGCCTTGGACGGCGTCATTGAAAACGACGCGCCGATCACCTGAAGACACTGCTCTTCAGAAAAGTCATTCACCTCAACTCCGTCGGAAACCGGTTGCGACTTTCGTCGTCGCTCCCGCTTGCGAATGACATCGATCGTTTTTTTTCTTAATATAGAACTAAGCCAAGTCGACTCTAACGAATCGCCTCGAAAGCTGCCTGAAGATTTGATTGCAGCTAAAAACGTCTCCTGAACAACATCTTCTGCAGCATACGAATCATTCAATCGACGAATCGCGTAGCTGTAAAAAATGTCGCCATACTTCTGAACCCAATTTCGCGGGTCTAATTTGTTGCTTTCAGGTGACTGATCCATCCAT
>CAZKTR010000246.1:0-5327 GCA_964555525.1 uncultured Pirellulaceae bacterium | reverse complement strand
AATTTTTTGGGACGCTGTAGTCTTTCAATCGGAACCGAGCATTCCACAAGTAATCGAAAGCGGTCAGGTCGTTTCGCTTCATCGAAAACTGTTCGCTGTCTTGCTTAGGAACTTCAAAGATGATCATTCCCGAATCGCGACCTGGAGGAAGGTCGTGGCCCTCTAGTTTTACAACCAGCACGCAAACGCCACCATAGATCACATTGGTGATGGGCCATTTGACCCCGTTGAGCACATATTGATCACCTTCCAAGCGAGCGGTCATTGACAGGCGGCTTGGATCGGCACCGACACCTGGCTCGGTCAGTGCGAAGGAGCCAAGTAGTTCGCCCTTGGCCATTTTAGGCAAGTAATATTCTTTTTGTTCGTCGGTTCCAAAATCTAGAATTGGTGTGACCGGGCCAAGGAAATTATGGACTTCAAACATCACCGCCAAGTCTGGGTGCACAAAAGTGAGGGCTCGCAGTAGCGGACCGAGGTCACCCAGTTTTGCTCCACTGCCGCCGTACTGTTTCGGGATCGCGAGTCCAAAGAAACCGCATTCGGCCAATCCAGTAATGATGTCACTACGGAACAGCATTTTTTCGTTGTCGACCAGCGTGCCTTCTTTTTTTCGTTTCATCAAAAATTCGAGCGACGCACCCATCACTGATGCAACGTCTGCATCGGGCGTGAAATTACCTGCAAAGAACTCGCGCGCTTTACCGGTGCCGAATAACGACGCGATCGTCGGTGCTTGTCCGGAAAACTGGTTCTCGGCCGTTGAATCGGCGTCGTCCAAGGTCGCCAAGGCCGCGACTTCGGCGGCTGACTTTCCCGCTTGCTGCAGGATCAACGCCATGCCGTCATCCGATGAACTCGAAGCGTTGTCGGCTTTGCTTTCGGTGGGCTGATTGTCGTTTGATTTAAGCATGGTCTTGGTCCTACAAAAATGCTGGTGCTAGTTTCGTGAGAATCGCTTCAACATCAACTGGCTTTAAATTCTGGGTTTCGTTTTTCTACAAATGCTTGCATCCCTTCGGCCTGATCGGCAGTACCAAACAAGGATCCGAAATGCTGTGAGTCGCTTTGGTCGGCTAGTTCGTCGATCACGTAAGTTGGTCCGGCGAGTGTTTGTTTGGCAGCGGTTACAGCCAATGGACCGACGGCTGCGATTTGTTCGGCGATCTCTTGGCAAGCTGGCATTAGCTGATCAACGGGTAAGACTTGGTTCACCAAGCCGATTCGCAGTGCCTCGTTGGCGTCGATGATTTTTCCGGTGTACACCATTTCGCGTGTCAGTGCCGTGCCAACGCGGGAGGCCATTCGTTGCATGCCGCCGAAACCTGGGATGACACCTAGCTTTGCTTCGGGCAAACCGAACTTTGCTTTCTCGGACGCAATCATAAAGTCGCACGACAAAGCCAGTTCACAACCTCCGCCGAGTGCAAATCCGTTGATGGCCGCGATCACAGGGCAACTGAACTGTTCGATCGCATGAAAGGCTTTTTTACCAAGCTGCGAAAATTCCGTCGCCGCTTGTGAGTCCATGTTTTGAATCGCAGCAATGTCGGCTCCTGCAACAAACGCTTTTCCTGATCCGGTAATGATCACGCAACGCGTTTGGTGATTGGCGCCGATTTCGGTAATCGTTTCGTAGATGCCCGCGAGCAAATCCGCGTCGAGCGCATTCAACTTACTGGGACGATTGAGCGTGATCGTCGCGATCTGTTCATGATGTTCGACGAGGATATTCATTTTTTCTGCTCGCTGTAGTCGTAAAACCCACGTCCAGATTTTCGTCCGAGCCACCCCTTGGCGACATATTCTTCCAGCAACGAAGAAGGTTTGTACTTGTCGTCGCCAAAGTCTTTATGCAAAACTTGGGCGATGAACAGAACGGTGTCGAGCCCGATTAAGTCCGCGAGTGCCAGCGGCCCTAGTGGATGGTTCAAACCAAGCACGGCGCCTTGATCAATATCCTCAGCAGTGCCGACACCTTCGGAAAAACAGAGACAGGCCTCGTTGAGGAATGGAATCAAAATTCGATTCACCAAAAACCCGGGGCGGTCTTTAGAAGTGATTACCGTCTTACCCAATGCCTCGGCAAATGTCTTGGCTGCTTGGTAGGTGGCTTCGGAGGTTTGGTCCGCACGCACCAATTCGACCAATGACATTCGTGGCACGGGATTCATGAAGTGAATACCAACCACTTGATCCGGCCTAGAAGTTGCGGCTGCCATTTTGGAAACTGAAATGCTGGACGTGTTGCTGGCAAGAATCGTGTCGGGACCAGCGTGCTTGTCGAGCTCTTGGAAGATCTCTAGTTTGAGGTCTTGGTTTTCAGTCGCGGCTTCAATCGCAAAGCTGGATTGGCCAACGACCGACATATCGTCTGACGGTTCGATCAACGCCAACAGGTTTGTTTTCACATCGCTCGTGATCTTTTCTTTTTGGACCAGTCGCTCCAAGGACTTCGCCATTTTGTCTTTCGCTGCTTGCGCATTTTCGATTGACACGTCCAGCAGCGATACCTCGCAGCCAGCCGCGGCTGCGACCTGGGCAATCCCAGCTCCCATCTGTCCGGCACCAATTACGGCGATCTTGTCAGCCATTGGCCTTCTGTCCTTCTTCAAATTCACGAATAGATTTTAAACATCAAACCGGCATCGGTTACGCTTTGTAACCGGCTGCAAGTTCGCGGACGGTATTCAAAAAGTCAGCTGCTCCAACACCGTTAAGCAGACGATGATCGAAACTCATCGTTAACGTAGCGACTTTGCGGAACGTAAAACCATCATCAGTTGGAACTGGTTGGTCACGGATCTCGCCCAGTGCCATCGTTGCTACTGCGGGAGTTACCACCAATGGTATCCCCGAACGCATGCCGGCGATGCCGATATTGGAAACCGTCACTGTCGTCGAAGCGTCGATCTGATCGTTTCCAGCTCGGGCGTGCTTAATCCGTTCCGCCAAAGTCGAATAAAATTCTTCAGGCGACTTTGATTCGGCTTCAGGCACGACCGCTGTTTTGAGTTCGTCACCTTCCAGCGAAACGGCAACACCCAAGTTCACATGCTTGTAGGTTCGCAGCGTTTTTGAATCTGCTGACATGCTACTGCGGAGCATCGGGTGTTTGTTGATCGCTTGCGCGACACAATGTAAGAACATTGCGAACGCGGTCGGTCCACCGGAGTCTCGATTTGCTTCGCGAGCCGCAGCAAGGTTGGCCCAATCGACTTCGGTTTCGAGTGTCGCTGGCAGAACGACCTGAGTCCCGCGTGCGATCCGATAAATCAGCGTTTGTTGAGCCGATGGAACGGGGGATTCCTCATACGCAGCGTTAGTACTGGCAGTGGGAGCAGCCGAGCCACCTGGATTGGAAGCTAAATACTGATCAACATCTGCGATCGTTAACTTTTTACCGGAGGCTGGTATTTGATCGACTACGTCCAGTAAGTCTTTTTCTTTTAAGTACTGGCGTGTTCGCGGTGGAATGAGCGCGCGGCCACCGGCTTTTGCGGGAGGCTTGCTGGGCCGAGCGGAAGCTGCTGCTGCCGGCGCAGATGCGGATGACGCAGCTGCTGGAGCGTGCGAGTGTCCGCTAGGCGCGGGGATTGCTGAGCCTTCGGCAACCTCAAGCTTACCGACTTCCGCGCCAATCTCCACGACGGTATCTGGATCAACGAGCCATTCGACGATAACGCCGGCATGAGTCGCCTCGATCTCGCTGATCGCCTTGTCGGTTTCCATCGAAAAGATGCACTCGTCTCGCTCAACGCGATCACCAGGCTGTTTAAGAAACTCGATCAGCCGAGCTTCTTGCAAGCCTTCCCCGAGTTGTGGAATATTGATTGAAATGATTGGCATTGGTTACTCCTCCATGACTTGCTTAACCGCGTTCACCACATCATCAACATCAGGCAACGCGGCGTACTCGATGATTGGATTATAGCCAATATGAACGTCTGGGCGTGAGATCAACTTTGGCGAGCTTTGGAAGCTGTACCAACTTTCGTCATTGCCAGTCAATTCAGTGATAATCATCTGACCAGCACTACAAGATTCGGCATCTTCTTGGACAACAACCAATCGGCCTGTTTTGGCAACGCTTGCCTGAACAGCCTCTTTGTCCCAAGGCTGAATACTTCGCAGGTCGATGATTTCGATCGAGAGGTTTGGCAGTTGCTCAGCCGCTGCAAAGGCGAGCTCCATGCAGTTACCCCAACTGACGATCGTAACATCGGTGCCTTCGCGTCGTACGGCGGCTTTGCCGAAAGCAACCGCTTCAATGTCACCGTCGACATCGACGGGCTGACGGATCATGTGCTTTGGTAGCAGTACAATGGTGGGGTCTTCCGCCTTCAACGCGGTGGTCATCAACCCCGCTGCGTCTTCAGGAGTCGAAGGGACGACCACTCGCATACCAGGAGTGTGTGCCAACCAAGATTCGTTGGATTGACTATGCCATAGTGAGCCGCCGGGTAGGTAGGCGCCGTAAGGGACATAGAAAACAACCGGGCACGTCCAGTCACTGCCAGTTCGCCAGCGAAGGGTCGTGAGGTTTTGACTGATCTGATTCCAAGCGGGAGCAATGAAATCCATAAACTGGATTTCGAATACCGGTCGCATTCCAGCGGACGCTAATCCGGCGGCGACGCCAGCAATAGTTGCTTCAGCCAAAGGCGAGTTGAAAACGCGATTGGGATGATCGTCCGACAGGTCTTTGGTCAAACCGAACACGCCGCCTTTGGGCGCTTCAATGTCTTCCCCAAAGAAAACAACTCGATCGTCGTTTTTAAGAGCGTCTTTGAAAACTTCATTGACCGCGTCGACCATTCTTAGTTTTCGATTACCCGGAATGGTTGGCACCGCCGCGGGCGGGGCAGGGGCCATGATGTGATTCATCGTCTCACTGACGGTAGGATCAGCTGCCAGTTCAGCTCGGTCGTAGTCTTCCATGACTTGTTTGTCGATGTCAGACTTGATGGTTTCCCATTGGTCGGCTGATAGTTGACCGCTTTCGAGAAGTCGGTTGGCGAGCGTGTCGATCGGGTCTCGCTCCATCATCTCAGCGATTTCTTCAGGCGAACGATATACGCGGTGGTCGTCGCTGCTGGTATGGCTACACAGTCGATCGACTTCACAGTGCATAAACGTGGGACCGTTTCCTTGACGAGCCTTATCAATCGCGGCCGCGGCCGCTTCTTGCAAGACCATCGGGTCACGAGCGTCAACGGTTTCGACGCCGATTTCACTGCCGAAAATCCCGAGCTTAAACGGATTGAACTGGTCGGTGCAGGTACTGATTCCGTACCGGTTGTCTTCGACGATAAAGATGACGGGCA
>CAZKTR010000245.1:0-5341 GCA_964555525.1 uncultured Pirellulaceae bacterium | reverse complement strand
AACTAAACAGTTTGATACGGGTCGCTTTGTTATTGATTTCCACTTGTTGTTTTCCTATTTCCTTACAGTGTTTGGACAAAACCTTACTCTTAATCGATGCGTTCGAATCAATGCACTTCGATCGATGAGTCCGGATCGCAGGAAAGCAAGTTGTGGGCCAAAGCAATCGAATCGAATTCAAAAGTTTTGCACGAACTGCTTCGGTTGTCGCGCTGGAAGTACTCACAGAAAAAAACGATTCCTTTAAGTTGACCTTAAGGAATTCAATTGATCCGTCGGTAAAAATTACAAACTGTTTTTTCTATTTGCGCGATACCGAACTTACCGCATGGGGTATACGCTTCGATCTGCCTCAATCGTGAACACGAGGTGATTGATTTTTTCGCAGGTTGATCTTTTGCGTTGTCACTCAACACGAACTTTAAAAAGAAGTTGCGTTTGGTAAGCGATGAGATGTCCGACGCAATTTGTTTCTAAGGGGAACATGCGTTGCCCTTGTTGGAACTCGTAATCGTTCGCTTAGAAGTTGCGCGAACCTTTGGCCCTCTGTTTGCTTTTGCTGATAGGCATGATCAACACGTAGATGGAGATTGTGTGACCAAATTAGCTTACCTAAATTCGGAACCAGAGCGATGTACGGCGGGGCAACCGCCGACAGAGCATCAAACGGGGGACTTGATTCACCGTTTGATCGAATCGCAACAGCAGTTGACGGCAGTCGAGCGTTTTTCTCAGCGTCATGAATCGATTACCAGTCCATCATTACAGCCCCAGTATCGCGATTTAATTCCCCTTGAATCCCCCGGAGTGGACGAGCAGTACTCGTTCGAAGTTGATCTTGATGCTTGTAGCGGATGCAAAGCTTGCGTCGCAGCATGCCATAGCCTTAACGGATTGGAAGAGGGCGAGCTGTGGCGAAACGTGGGTTTGCTGGTTGGCGGCGCCGATCAACAGCCGGTTGCTCAACACGTTACCGCTGCGTGTCACCATTGTCTTGAGCCAGCATGTATGCATGGTTGTCCGGTCAACGCGTACGAAAAAGATCCATTGACCGGAATTGTCGAGCATTTGGATGATCAGTGTATCGGCTGTAAATACTGTATGTTCATGTGCCCCTACGATGTGCCTAGCTACAGCAAATCCAAGGGGATCGTTCGCAAATGCAATATGTGTATCGATCGTTTGGCGGTCGGTGAGGCTCCGGCTTGCGTGCAGGCGTGCCCCAGTCAGGCGATCAAAATCACGAAAGTGAAACGCGATGTCATCGTCGACAACAGCGAGACCGATCAGCTTGTACCGGGAGCTCCGGATGTTCACTTGACGATGCCGACGACCCGTTACACTACCAAACGAGTGTTGCCGCGGAATCTGTTGCCAAGTGATTACTATATTGCCAAACCACTTCACGCTCATTTTCCGCTTGTGTTCATGCTGACGCTTACTCAAATGGCGTTCGGTATTTTCGCAACCGGTTTTGCGATCAGTCAGGCTTGGCCTTCGGTTGCATCGGAATTGCTAAATCGGTTGGATGCGATTGCGTTTGTCGTATTAGTGTTGGGGCTGAGTGTTGCTATTTTGCACTTAGGCCGACCACTAAGGGCTTATCGAGCGATGGCCGGGATGCGGACTTCTTGGCTGTCGCGAGAGATCGCCGGTTTTAATTTGTTTGCCGCCACGGCGACGGCTTTGATGGTTTGGGGCTGGTTTAGCCAACCAGTCGCGTGGACCGGAATATCACGTTCGGTGTTTGCGGGCGCTACTGCACTTACCGGTGCCATCGCGATCGCGTGCAGTGCCATGCTTTATATCGTGACCAAGCGTCCGTTGTGGACCGGGTTTCGAACGACCAGTTTGTTTTTCTTGACTGCTGGAATTTTAGGCACGGCGACTAGTTTGTTTGTGATCGATTGGTTGACTAGCGGAACGACGCTGGCGAATTGGATTGTCGGCGATCTCGTTGGCGTCCGTCATGAAACGCTTACGATGATAGCGCCCGGTTTGTGCGTGGCGATTGGTTTGCTGGTCGCCATTAAGCTAATGATCGAAGCGTCGGTTTTTACTCATTTAAAGTCCTTTCAATTTACACCGCACCGGCACGCTGCCAATTTGATGGTGGGTGATATGCGGTGGCTGACGGTGACCCGCTATTCGTTGGCAATCGCTGGGGGCTTGGTAGTACCAGGGATTTACTGGGCAACAAGTTCAAGTGGAGGATTAACGGTCTTGGCTGCTGTAGGGCTAGTGATGCTGTTGTTTGCCGAGTTAATCGAACGCTATCTCTTTTTCGCTATTTCAGTAGCACGTCGGATGCCGGGAGCACCAAACTAATGTCCCTCGAAGCTCCTGCGATTAATGAATCTCTTCCGCCCGAAGGTGATCCGCCCCGCGACAGTGGCAAACCGGAGCGTGGAGCGTTACCAATCGTGTCGCCGTTTGAGCGAGTTTTCGACGGGCCGCTGACCCAAGAGATGCTACTTGAGCCAGCCAAGTTCGGACTGGGCCTGCTGCCCGAACGTAAGCAACCCGACGCGACGACGAATATGGTTTGCGGATTTTGTAGTACCGGTTGCAGTTTGAATATTCATTTGCAAGACGGCCAAGCGATCAATCTTTCTCCGGCGGTCGATTATCCGGTCAACACAGGAATGGCCTGTCCTAAAGGCTGGGAAGCGCTTGCTCCGCTCAAGGCGGATGATCGTGGCACCACACCGCTGTTAAAGCAACCGTTGGGAAAGTTGGCTCCGGTCGATTGGCACACCGCGATGACCGAGTTCACCGATCGGTTCAAAGCGATTCAGGAGAAATACGGAAAAGAGTCGGTTGCATTTCTTGGTACCGGCCAGATGCCCACCGAAGAGTTAGCGTTTTTGGGAGCGCTTGCGAAATTTGGAATGGGCTTGAAGCATGGCGATGGAAACACTCGGCAGTGTATGGCGACGGCGGTGGTTGCTTATAAGCAGTCGTTTGGATTCGATGCTCCACCGTATACGTACGACGATTTCGAACAATCGGATGTGATTGTTTTGGTGGGATCGAACTTATGTATTGCTCACCCCATCATGTGGCAGCGAGTTCTAAAAAATCAGCACCAGCCAGAGATCGTGGTCATCGATCCTCGTACTACAGAAACGGCCGTTGCGGCAAGTCAGCATTTAGCGATCGCGCCCAAGTCGGATCTGGCGTTGTTCTACGGTTTGGCTCATATCTTGATCGCTGAAGGTTGGATCGATCACGATTTTATCCGGCGCAGCGTTAACGACTTCGATGCATTCGCTCAACATGTCCAGAGTTTCGACCCGGCTAGCGTGGCGGCCACCACCGGTATCTCGGTCGAACGTTTGCACTATTTGGCTCGCACGATTCACAAGGGCAAGCGAGTTTCGTTTTGGTGGACGATGGGAGTCAATCAAAGCTACGAAGGAACGCGAACCGCTCAGGCGATCATCAATTTAGCATTGATTACCGGCAACATCGGTCGCCCAGGAACCGGAGCCAACTCGATCACCGGTCAGTGCAACGCAATGGGTTCTCGACTGTTCAGCAACACCAGCAGTTTGTTCGGTGGTCGAGATTTTGGCAACGATGACCACCGCCGCGAAGTTGCTCAGATTTTGGAGATCGACGAATCGGTCATTCCCCAAGATGCCGGTAAGAGTTACGACCAGATTATCGAAGGCGTTTTGAAGGGCGAGATTCGTGGCATTTGGATTTTGGCCACCAATACCGCTCACTCGTGGATCAATCAAAACTTGTGCCGTGAGATTCTCGATCGTTTGGATTTCTTAGTCGTTCAAGACATGTATCCGACCACCGAAACCGCCGAGTTGGCTGATCTCTATCTGCCGGCGGCCGGTTGGGGAGAGAAAGACGGCACGTTTGTAAACAGTGAACGTCGATTCGGAGTCATCAAAAAAGTCGCACGAGCACCGGGCCAAGCGTTAGCTGATTTTTCGATTCTTCAGTTAGTGGCACATTATTGGGGCTGCGGCGAAACGTTTGCAAAGTGGAGCGATCCAGAAGCGGTGTTTCATATTTTGAAAGAACTGAGCCAAGGCCGTCCGTGTGACATCAGCGGAATTCGTGACTACCAAATGCTTGATGATTTGGGAGGCGTGCAGTGGCCACTGGGTGCTGGGCACGATCTAACAAGCAATCAGCGCCGGTTGTTCGAGGACGGTCGGTTCTACCATCCCGATCAAAAGGCAAAATTGTTGTTCGAGTCGCCTCGTAAAATGCCCGAACCGGCGAACAACGAGTATCCTTTTGTGTTGCTCACCGGTCGAGGCGCCGCATCACAGTGGCATACACAAACTCGGACCGGAAAATCACCGGTACTCAATCGTTTACATCCTGCCGAAGCGTACGTTGAACTCAATCCCAAAGATGCCAAACGGCTCAAGATTCGGCCTCATCAAAAAGTCTGGGTCACTTCTCAGCGAGGTCGTATCGAGGCCAACGCGTTGCTGACACCTACCGTCCAAGCCGGACAAGTTTTTATGCCGATGCACTACCGGCAAGTGAACCAACTGACGATGGCTCACTTCGATCCGTATTCAAGACAACCGTCATACAAAAATTGTGCTGTAAAAATCGAAGCAGTTAAAAACTAAATAACGCGTCAAGAATTGATTTTAAAACCACCTTCCTTATACCCATCAAACCACCAACCACCCAATGAGCGATAAAGAGAAACCTGAAAACGCAGACGACCAGAATGAATCGCCCAAGTCTGGTTTTACCGAAGGCCAGAAAAACTATCTTCAAGGTTTTGCGTTGGGTTCGGACGTGGCACGCGTTGTTCGCGGTTTACCCGTGATCTCCGATAGTGCTCGCCCGGCAAATGATGCAACGGTTCAAGTCGGTCCCGGCGGAGCGCAAGTCATCGGGCCCGATGCGTCGATGCATCAGGCGTTGCAACAAACCGAAGCCGATGGCGGTAAACTTTGTAACGAAGAAAAAGCCAAGCGTGACCAACACATGTGCGATATCTGGGACGATATCGCCAAACGCAGCGCCGAAGGCACGTTCCCCAAAGGAACCGATGTCTTTCTGACCAAGTCGCAAGGCTTGTTCTACGTGGCTCCGGCACAAGATTCGTACATGTGCCGGATGAGAATTCCCGGTGGCCATTTGAATACGGCTCAACTTCGCGGGCTGGCTCAGATGAGCGAAGACCTAGCTGGCGGCTACGTCGATGTGACAACTCGAAACAATTTGCAGTTCCGTGAAATTCAGGCGGAAAACGGGTACCAAGTTCTTACGGGCTTGCGAAACCTAGGCATAGTGAACCAAGGCTCAGGCGGCGACAACGTTCGAAACGTGACCTGTGGACCGACCAGCG
>CAZKTR010000244.1:0-5344 GCA_964555525.1 uncultured Pirellulaceae bacterium | reverse complement strand
GAGTTTAGTGACTTAGTCCTGAAGGGACGGCATACTGTAGCCACGGGTGTAAACCGGTTTACACCCATGGCTACAACATATCGCCCCTTCAGGGCTTTTCTACTATTCGCTGCGCTCATCAATTAAGAGGGTTTGAATTTTCTTGGCGATCAGGTTAGCGATTTTCGCTTTACTACCGGCGGCGGCCAAAACAATTTCACCCGCCGGGTCAAAAACTTCAATGCTGTTTTCCACCGAATCGATCGCGGAAACTCCATTAAGCACCACTAGGTCACAATTCTTCCGGTGTAGTTTTGTAATCGCTCGAAAGTGGGCGTCTTCGGTTTCCAAAGCAAACCCAACCGTCCATTGATCCTCGCGTTTCTTTTCTCCCAACGACGCGACGACATCCGGCGTTTCGATCAGCTCGATTTGAATCCGCTCGCCGGACTTTTTGATTTTATTTTCTGCAATCACCACGGGACGATAATCACAAGGCGCCGCGACTCCCACCATGCCTTGGCAATTTAAAAACTCTTCCGCCGCAGCGGTCAACATGTCCTCGGTCGAAACCACCGGCACAACTTTCGCTGCCGACGGATAGTCGATCGCCACTGGCCCAGAAACGATCACCACCTCGTGACCGAGCTCAAGAAATGCTTCGGCCAAACAACATCCCATCCGCCCGCTGGACGCATTGCTAATGTAACGCACCGGGTCAATGTATTGGCGAGTGGGACCGGAGGTCAACAAGATTCGCATGATCGCGTCTTTCAATTTTCCAGAGGGCGATATTTACTCAGTTACGGCCAACCAACCGGCGGTCGCCCAAGCTATCCTAGTTTTCCGATCGACTTCAAAAAATCAATCGTTTGCTGAGCAATCTCTTCGACTGGTTTGGCTCCGTCCAAATGAATTTCCGGATTCTGCGGCGCCTCGTAAGGAGCATCGATCCCCGTGAAGCCCTTGATCTCGCCGGCGCGAGCTTTTTTGTATAACCCCTTCGGATCACGTTCTTCACAGATCTCAATCGGCGTGTCGACAAACACCTCCACAAAATCAGCCGCCTTGCCAGTGGCCGTCACAAGCTCACGAACGCGATCACGATCCGCCCGATAAGGGCTAACAAAAGCCGTCAGCGCGATCGTACCGGCCGAACAAAAAATCTCTGCAACGCAGCCGATCCGTCGAATATTCTCTTCGCGATCTTGAGGCCCGAAGCCCAGCCCAAAACGCTTGGCGAAATCCTCGCCGTGAACAGGCTCCAGAATCTCGAAGCTCGCATTCAAACCATGTCGAATATTGTCGCCGTCGAGCACGAAACTGTTTACATTGGCTTCTTGAAGTAACGCGTCAACACAGTTGGCGACGGTGCTTTTGCCGCTACCACTCAAACCAGTAAACCAAACAACGCAACCGCGCTCACGTTTGACGGTTGATTGGTGCCAGGTAACGAGTGTTTTTTCAGTCATGGGTTACTTTGCTTAACTTATTTTTCTACTTGGTGGGATTGAATCCCAAAACTTCAGGCGAAATGATAATTGACACGGCTAGATTTCCGATAGCCATCTTCCGAAACAGTTCAGGCGGGTTTTCCAAAAAACAGAAGTTTTACTGGTTTTGAATCATCAGCCACGGTTTCGCCGAAACGAATCTCAGTGGTAAAGGGTTGAATACTTCCGCTTCGATAGCAATTTGGCTAGACTAACTTATCTTGTGATCGTGTCCTCGCGATAATGTTTTGGAGTTTTAAGGTGTTTGATATGCTCAAGTTTTCTAAGCTTACTTTGGTTGCCTCCTGTTTACTTGTGCTTTGCTGTTTGACAGTAACGGTCAACGCTGACGATCCGGCAACCGACAAAATCAAAGTCTTGATCGTTGACGGACAGAACAACCACGGTGACTGGCCCAAAATCACCGCGATGCTCAAGCAGTACCTTGAAAAAAGTGGAAAATTCACCGTCGATGTCGCGCGAACTCAATTCACGTTTCGAGGTGACGATCTGCTAGAAGAGTACGCATTGAACGACGGCAAAAAGTACCAAGCGCACAAGAAAGCTAAACCAGACCCCAACTTTAAGCCTGATTTTTCCAAGTACGATGTCGTCGTCAACAATCTTGGACACGGGGCCGCCGACTGGCCCACCGAAACTCAAACAGCATTCACGAAATTCGTCAGCGACGGTGGCGGCATGGTATCAATCCATGCGGCAGACAACTGCTGGCCGCAATGGCGAGAGTACAACGAAATGATCGGCTTGGGTGGCTGGGGAAGACGAACAGAAAAGTCTGGCCCGTACGTCTATTACAACGACGACGGAAAACTTGTCCGTGACGAATCACCTGGCAAAGGCGGCAACCACGGAAGCCAACACGAATTTGAAATGATTGTCCGTGACACAGAACATCCAATCACCAAAGGCCTGCCAAAATCCTTCTTGCACGCCAAAGACGAATTGTACGAGAAACTACGCGGACCAGCACTCAACATGAACGTATTGGCCACCGCCTTCGCCTCAAAAAAGCATCGAGGCAGCGGGCGTCACGAACCGATTTTGATGACCGTTGAATACGGTAAGGGCAAGATCTTTCACTCGACTTTAGGACACGCTGGATACTCCTGCGAGTGCGTCGGGTTCATCACTACTTTTTTACGAGGAACTGAATGGGCAGCTACGGGCAAGGTCACGATCGAAGTCCCTGAAGACTTCCCAAACGCAGACAAATCGACATCGCGAAAATTTAAAACGAATTCGGCTGCCGAAGCCAAACCTGTCCTAGTTCCCCAATAAACGTCTAAGTCGCAAATAGCTACGTTGTCGTCTCCATCAACGACCGTCGCCACCTAACAAAAAAACTCGTGATCCAAAGGGACCCACGAGCTTTTCAAGTTATAAGTCCTACAGAGCGGCAGTCACTTCAGGCTACTGTGTTCAGGCTAAAGCATAGTGGACGAGGCCACGAGCCCTAGAACTCAGCATTGCTTCAAGAATTCGTAACCTCATCCACTACGCTAGAAGCAGATTTTTTCTTGAGTTATTCTTCACTCCAAACATGCCAGTTACAAGTGTCGCGCAAATACCCACTGATGCGTTGAATCTATAATGGGAAGCCTTGTTTCGTAAGTCGCATCGAACTTTCACCGCACGCCTAGCCACTCGCAATAATCAACGCGATCACTCAATAAATTTGACAAAAAAAGCGACGTCAAACCTTGCATAGCTCCCTAAGCCCATCGCAGGCAGGGATATGGAGCTAAATTTTTTCTTGACTTTACAAATTCAGTTGCGAACGATGGCGGCGAGCACTGATCGCTAAACCCGCTCGGCAGTCGTACACCGTCGACGCTTGCATTGGCGTATCCATTTGTTGCTCAGCTTTTCACTCCAATCGATCCAGCGACGTAAAAGTTACTGGCTTTCCTGCTTCATCCTTCCTATTTCCTACTCTTACTTTTAAGGCCTCTTCTATGGATGTTTCTCGTAAATTTGTCGCCGAATTGATCGGTACTTTTTGGCTCGTGTTTGCTGGTTGCGGCTCAGCACTACTGGCAGCAGGCTTCACAACTCCTGATAGCGGCCTTCACCTTGGCATCGGCTTCACTGGCGTTTCATTGGCATTCGGCCTTACCGTGGTTTCAATGGCCTACGGCATTGGACACATTTCTGGTGCCCACTTGAACCCGGCAGTCACCTTAGGAGCTTTCCTTGCTGGACGCATTCATGTCAAAGATGTCGTTCCCTACTTCATCGCTCAATTCGCCGGTGGTGTGATCGCGGCTTTCTTGCTGTTCATGATCTGCAGCGGCGCACCGAACTACGAGGTGGCAAGCTATGCAGGTGTCTGCAACGGATATGGGAATTTAGAAGTCGGAGGCTCTCCTGGTAATTACACAGTGATCTCGGCGTTCATTACCGAAGCCGTTTTAACATTCATCTTTTTGATGGTCATTCTTGGTGCAACTGACTGGCGTTCACCAGCTGGTTTCGCTGGCATCGCAATTGGCCTGTGCCTAACACTGATTCACTTGTTCTCCATCCCGGTCACCAACTGCAGCGTAAACCCAGCTCGAAGCCTCGGCCCAGCAATCGTCGCGTTGGTCAACGGGCAAGGTTTGCCGATGCAACAGATCTGGCTGTTCTTCGCCGCACCGGCTGCTGGAGCCGCATTGGCAGGCGTGGTCTACCGAGTCGTATTCCACCAGGCACAACCTAACGACGCTTAATGCGTTCATGCAATAAGCCAGTCACCTGATTCTTATGGCGTCTCGAGATTAAATCGAGACGCCATTTTTTTGCGTCTCACCTGCTGGCATTTGGCCACGAAAAATTGCTCTTCCGGGGATTTAATGAGCCGAACGCGCTAGCGTCGGGCGTTGCGTCAGGTTTTATGCCGCGAGTTGTTGCTCGGTCAAGCGGCATTCCTAGTAATGCCGACGCTAGCGCGAACGGCTCACAGCGTGACCGTTCATTCAACCGAGATCCGAGTCGCGAACCGGTGCGTTTCACCTTTGCTCAGCGCGACAGCGCGGTCGTTGGTGACGGCTGTCTCGACACAGGCAAAGGCCAGATAATCTTCGTTGGGAAGGTCGCCCAAAGCCGCCGCCTTCTCAATCCACGGGTTCCACACCACCGTCGACGGACTGTTCTCTTTGTCGATCAAGATGGTGCGTTCTTTCGACGGATCTTCCAATCGTACCGCAGCGCTACTGTCATAGTAACGGTCTACTTCCCGATCAATCTCAATCACTCCGGTCTGATGCCGATTCGTGTGCTGGCCAACGGTGTCCAGATAGTCTGTATCTTCTAACCCTTTGATGATAATCTGACGGACGTCGCCGACGCGGAAGTAGCTGTGCAAGGCGCCAGAGGCCAGCAACTGGTCATCGCCAAGGTTGGTAGAC
This sequence comes from uncultured Pirellulaceae bacterium, assembly GCA_964555525.1. Classification (GTDB taxonomy): domain Bacteria; phylum Planctomycetota; class Planctomycetia; order Pirellulales; family Pirellulaceae; genus Mariniblastus. The sequence goes on along the minus strand of CAZKTR010000244.1, from coordinate 462 downwards.
TCAATCGCAACTTCTAACGAGCTACCCATTCGTATCGTCGCCACCACCGTCCAATGCTCGGTGGCACGACGAAGTTTGGCTACGACTCCTTCGTCGTCGACATCGGTTGACTCAAGTTTCCAGAATTGGTTCCGCACCAGACCGTGCGACGGTAAATCGGGGTCGCTAGGGTGAGCATTGAACCAAGGCCAACAGATAGGAATCCCGCCGCGGATTGCCTTTCCTTCTCGATACACTGCTTCAGGACTAAGGTAGAGGACTTCCTCATGGCCCGTCGGACACCAAGACATAACATGAGCACCATGAAGTGCAACTTGTGCCCTGCACGTTGGATGATTAACCGTGATAACTGGGTAGCCGGGAACAAGTTCTTCAAGGTTAATGATGGAGTTTTTATTCATGGCACAAGTTTATGGGACTTGGAATCGGTGAATCAAGTACCGGAAGGCTCGCGAGTCCACG
>CAZKTR010000243.1:0-5347 GCA_964555525.1 uncultured Pirellulaceae bacterium | reverse complement strand
CACCTGTAACAAGAATTTTCACAACAAGCCTAGAGTATTAAGGTCGGGGATAGATCAACGGGAAAGCCAGTCATTGTAAACGAAAAATGCCACCGCAGTTTCCCGCGGTGGCATAGAGTCTTTTACAAATTGTAGTTGAGCCGTTTTGGCGCTAGCCACGGTTTAAGGCCGATGGAAACCGTGGGCTATCGCCCGGCGGCTACTAAAGCGCCTGAATTCTGGCGAATCCAGCTACTAGCTTTTGCCGATGGCTTTGACTTCGAAACCGATTTCTTCGAGCTCACGGCGGTTCAGCAAATTGCGACCGTCAAACAAGAAGGCTGGTTTTCGCATTGAAGCGTAAATCGACTTAAAGTCAGCCGTTTTGAACTCGTCCCATTCTGTCAGTACGGCGATTGCGTGAGCACCATCGGCGGCTTTTTCACAACTATCAGCAACACGAACGTTGTTGTTGATCAAGTCGCGGTTGAGATCAGAAAGCGTGCCGTCAGGATTGGCCATCAGATAAGTCAGCTCCATCTTGATCTTTGTGAGGTCGACTTTTGGGTCGTAGATCGTTAGTTTGGCCCGTTCTTCTAACAGGTCACGGCAGACGTAGATCGAAGGCGATTCACGTGTATCGTTGGTGTCTTTTTTGAACGCAAAACCGAAGATCGCAATCTCTTTGTCGGAGACCGTGTTAAACATGGTTTTGACGATGCGAGTTGAAAAGCGTCGCTTTTGGTAGTCGTTCATGATAACGACTTGTTCCCAATACGCGGCGACTTCGTCCAAACCAAAGTGGCTGCACAAGTAGACCAAATTCAAAATGTCTTTTTGGAAACAGCTACCGCCAAAACCAACCGATGACTTCAAGAACTTTGGTCCGATTCGCGAATCGGTACCGATCGCATTGGCGACTTCATCTACGTCCGCGCCAGTGGCTTCACACAACGCGCTGATCGCGTTGATGGATGAAACACGTTGAGCCAAAAAAGCATTCGCAGTTAGCTTGGATAGTTCGCTGCTCCATAAGTTTGTTTTAATGATTGCTTCGGGTGAAACCCACCGACCGTAAATGTCGGCCAGTCGATCGATCGCCGCACTGGACTCGCCACCAATCAGCACGCGGTCAGGGTTCAGTAGATCTTCAACTGCAGTCCCTTCAGCCAGGAATTCTGGATTGGACAGCACGTCAAAAGAAGCGTCGCTGTTACCAGAGGTGTTCAGGATTCGCTTGACCGCTTCGGCAGTTCGAACTGGCAGCGTTGACTTTTCAACCACGATCTTGTGACCCTTGGAAGAAATTGCGATTTGGCGTGCACACTTTTCAACAAATTCAAGGTTGGCTGCTTTGCCAGCACCGATACCGAATGTTTTGGTAGGAGTGTTTACTGAGATAAACACGATGTCTGCTTTGTCGATTGATCCATCGACGTCGGTGGTAAAGTGCAAGTTGCGGCCGCGAGCTTCGCAAACCACTTCTTTTAAACCTGGTTCGTAGATCGGCAATTCGTCGCTGTTCCAAGCGGCGATACGCGCCTCATTGATGTCAACGACGCGAACTTCGATATCCGGACATTGTTTGGCGATCATCGCCATGGTAGGGCCGCCTACGTAGCCGGCGCCGATGCAACAAATAGTAGTGGTAGGTTTAGAATTAGAATCTGACATTTCTTAATTTGGCAGCGGCATGCTTGCCTAAAAACAGGAAGGAAAAAGACGGGTCGATAATAGTTATCTGACGACGAATTGCGAAGAGTATAGTCAGAGCTTAGCTGTCAAAGTCAAATTGCGAAGGTTTTTTTTTGATTTTCATTTTGAGAATAAATCATTATCTAGGAACGCTTGCCGCAGGATCGCAAGATCTTGCGCTGACTTATCCTACATCTGCCAAGTCTAACGCCTGACCGTATCGAGCAAATACCAATTGTCGGAGCCGGCTGAGATTCTCGTGATCGAGTTCTGGGTCGTTTTTTACTAGGTTTCGAGCGTGTTCTTGGGCCCGAGCCAAGATGTCCGCATCTCGGATTAGATCCGCAATCATGAGTGGTGGAAAACCACTTTGTTGAGTGCTAAACAAGTTGCCGGGACCACGTATTTTCAAATCGATTTCGGCCAAATCGAACCCATTGTCGGTCTCAGCAAATGCGGCCAACCGCTCGTTATTATCCGGATTATCGTTACTGTCGAACGCGCAAACAAAGCCCGCGTGCCGGCCGCGACTAACCCGACCTCGTAGCTGGTGGAGCTGCGACAAGCCAAATCGCTCGGCCGATTCGATGGTCATTACGGTGGCATTGGAGACATCGATTCCGACTTCGACCACACCCGTAGCGACGATCACTTGGGTTTTTCCGCTGACAAAATCGGCCATCGCCGCGTCTTTGTCTTCGGGGTTTTGCTTCCCGTGCAAGACATCCAAACGAAACTCCGCTAGCGGCCCGTTGGACAGCGATTCGAACAATCGCTCGGCGCTACCCAGTTCCGATTCGTCGTTCGCATCTACCAACGGCGCGACCACGAAGCCTTGTCGTCCCTCGCGAAGCTTTTTCCGAAAAAACTCCCACCATTGCTCGCGCGAGTGTTCATGTCCCAAGTACGTGTTGACTTTTTGGCCGATGCCGCTGGTACGAACTAAAACAGAAGTATCTAAGTCACCAAACAACGTCATCGATACCGTTCGCGGGATCGGCGTCGCGGTCATCACCAGGTAATGAGGGTCGTGGCCGGATTGCTTGAGCAGCGCTCGCTGTTTCACACCGAATTTGTGTTGTTCGTCGATCACGACCAAACCGAGTTTGTTAAATTTCAACTTAGAAGCGACGACGGCATGCGTGCCGATGACGATGTCGATTTCTCCAGCGGCGATTTTGGCGGATAATTCTGCTCGTTCGGATTTTTTCAAACTCCCGGTCCACAGCCCCAGTCGGACCCGAGATTTTTGCAATAACTTGGAGAGCGTTTGAAAGTGCTGGCGAGCCAAAATTTCGGTCGGAGCCATGATGGTGGCTTGGTGTCCGTGGGCGACCGCGACCAGCATGGCACATAACGCGACAACGGTTTTACCGGAGCCGACTTCGCCGTGGATCAAACGGTTCATCGGAAACGGTTGGCGCATGTCGGCGGCGATTTCTTGCAAGACGCTCTGCTGAGATTCGGTCAGCTCGAACGGCAGTCGCCCGTAGATTCGCGAGCGTATTTTGGGTGTCATGTCTAACGGCGGCGATACGTTTTGGCTACGAATGCGTTGGCGCCGAATGGCTAACGCCAACTGCAGAACGAATAGTTCTTGATAGACCAACCGATTTCTTGCGATTTCGACTTCGTGTTGGGTCTTGGGGGCGTGGATTTGGCGGATCGCGGTCGCGATATCGCAGACTTCGCTTTGATCGCGTAGTTCTTGGGGAAACGCTTCTTGCACCATGTCGGTGAATTTTTCGACCGCCGAAGCCACGATGGCGCGGATTTGACGTTGGCTGATGCCGTCGGTTAATCGGTAGATTGGTGATAGTCCGGCTTGGTCTTCGGTTTGATCGACGTCCAACCACACGACCGTTGGATGGTTCATTTGAAATCGACCGCCGATGAGCTTTGGTTTGCCGCGAAATAGGACGCGTTGGCCGGCTTGAAATCGTCCGAGCATGTAGGATTGGTTGAACCAGACAGCTCGCAGGAATTGGTTTCCTTGGCGAATCAGGACGTACAAAATGTGTTTGCCGTTGCTCGATACGGTTTGGTCGATGTCGGAGACGACCCCCATTACGTTAGCGGGTTGGTCGGATTCGAGTGTTTCAATGGGGTCCAGTTGAGTGAAGTCATCGTAGGTCCGAGGGAAAAAGAACAGCAGGTCCGCAGCAGTGCGTAGCCCAAGTTTTTCCAGCAGTGCTGCGCGGTGAGGCCCGACGCCGGTGAGAAATTGCAACGGCTGAGTCAGCGAGGGTTCAGGAGTTGAGTCGGAGGGCTGAGCCATTGTGGTGGTTGTCTACGAATAGTTGGTGCAGGAGTATTTTTAACCACGGATAAACACGGATTAGATTTCGGGCTTTCCAGTTTTTGCTCAACGCGAAAACTTGTTACTGAACACGCCGCACCGAAATCTCATCGTCGTTCAAATGATCTTTTGCAAATGAATACTCTTGCCAATCCGAACTTGCGTTCCCATCGCTAGAAGGCAAAACATAAAACGGTAAAACGGATCGATCAATCTCTCGCCATTGTATTCCATTGTATTGCCAGTAAGTTCGCCGAGTCCACTTGGTCGCAGGGATATGTATTTTGGTGAAAGTAGGCTTATGATTCGAAACAGCTAACGCTTTAAGTAAGTCATCTCGATCTTTGCCCGCGTAGTTGTCCAATGGCTCTGTGTTTTGCAAACGAACTTGTAAATCCAAAAGTTGTTTACGCTGGGGCGTCATGGATTCAGAAGCTTGCCGATCGAGCGCCTCTAACAATTCCAAATCCGCTTTGGTTTTGCGAAGCAGGGTTCGCGGATCAACTGACGCTTCACTTTGGTCACTCCCCTGCGATGCGGGTTGTTTGAGTTGCTTTGTGATTTGATCGAGCGAATCTTTGATTTGCTGCGGCAATGCTTGCTGGTTTTGTTTGGCGATGGCTAGAAAGGATTTTCGTTTGCTTTGGAAATAGCGATCCAAGCCGGTGAGCTGGATGCCGGGGGTGGTTTTCTGGCGGATCAACAAGTCATACTGGACCTTTAGGAGATCAACTTCTTGCTCGGCGAATGGCAGTTGGCGAAAGATGGCGGCGGCTAGAGTTGGGTCGGTTTTGAATGAGTCTAAGTTCGCCAGCATGATTCCAAGCCCGCGAAACCGAACGGCGTCCGCTTTTAAATTGGGAAACGCTTGAGGGTCAAGTGAATCCCACAAGCCTGTGCGAGCGGTTTCTAAGTAGTTATCCAGACGCTGTAACTGTCGCGTCTGCCGCTTGTACATCGTACGTTTGGTCCCACTGATGTGGTCGGGGAGTTGTTCGATTTGATCTTTGGCAAGGCCGAGGGTATGAAAGGCTTGTCGGACGTCCACGATGGAGAACATGACGGGGCGATAGGGAAACTCTTGTAAGTTGTTTTTTTTCTTGAGCGAATCGACAAAGGCCTGCAGCTCGGCGATCTGGGTTTCTGACTTTTGCAAATAAAAGTCAGTATCGGCAACGGGATCCGAATCGTCGGATTTGGATTGTGCGATTGGCGGAAAGACCTGTTGCGCAGCTGCGGCGTTCAGCGACAGGGTCGTTGTGGTGATCGTTAACAGTAAAAGAAGGTTTGTCGAGTAATAGTTCATGCCAGCATTTTGACGTGTGGGGGCAAGTTCGGCAAATGGGAATTGTGGGGCGGAATTTCGCGTGTGTG
>CAZKTR010000242.1:0-5377 GCA_964555525.1 uncultured Pirellulaceae bacterium | reverse complement strand
CGACAGCGGAGTTGCTATCGACAACGGGCACGATTTATCGCTTGAGGGTTCTGTAGTTTCCTCAGACGAATGGTGGCTGCCACGGCAACCCGCCGGCAACCGCTTAGGCGTTACCACCTCGTCGGCTTGTACAGAAATAATTCACAAAACACCTCCTTTCGTAGATACTTCCCCGTCCAAAACCAAAGCCGTTAAGAGCGGTTTTGGCGAGGCCTTCTGTTAGTCGCACTGCGTAAGGTGCGAACCGTGTCATCATTATCGCAAGCCGATTCGTTCGTTTCAATCTCGATCTGCGAAAAAAAACAAAAGGCATTAAATGCCAGTGTTTTTTGTGTGTTTTCGATTGTAAAACGACGGCTTGCGACATTTTAACGGACCGTTGATTGGCCAAGAGGTTCACTGGGTTTTGTAGAAAGAACGGTTGGCTCCCACGCTGGAAGATTGTTTTATCGGCCGTTGGTTCCACCTTCTGGCGAAGGTAGCTACGTGAGACGTAGCTGCGCTCACCAGAGCGTGGATTCGGTTGGCTCCCACACTGGAGAGGTAGATGAACTAAAAAACCTCCTTGGTGTTTCACTGTAATTGAACCAAGGAGGTTTTGAGTTTGTTCGTCAAACGAAAGGTGATCAAAAGAACTTTTCGCCAGACATTATCGCACAGTCTCCTACGAACCGCTGTTGGTTAGGACTCCGATGAACGGTGAGATGTCGAGGAAGTTAACCGTTCCGCTGCCATTAATGTCAGCTTCGGGCTGGCTGCCACTCATAGACAGTACCGAAATGAATGGTGCGATGTCTAGAAAGTTTACAACCTCGTCCAAATTGACATCCCCGAGTAGTACCGTAGGTTCAGTTTCAATGAACTCACTGATGTCAAGAGTCACCAACGCATTACCGACACGGTTGTCATTCAGATCGTTGAAACTGACAAGCAACGCTAACGTACCGTCATCTGCCAAGCTGAAACCCCCGGTAGGAAGATTATCGAGAACCAGATCTTCAGAAACACCATCACCATTGTAATCCACATTCACAGTGACGCCTTCGGTAAGGACGATGGTGTCTTCATTGAGAATAAGGATAGAATTTCCACTGTCGGTATTCCAAAGACTGAGGTAATCTCCATTGGAGGTAATGTTAACGCCACTCATTGAAGAGAAGGTATCTCCATTTGGCGCCATTTCATCTTCAGCGAATACTACTACGCCGTTGACAAGCGTGTAGTCGATTGAGTTGTCTGATCTCGATTGAGTGATCCAGTCGCCGGTCTCAGCGATGGCTGCGTCAAGTGTATTGTCGTAAGTTACCGAAACACCACCAGGCGTTGTGTGAGTTGTTAGTCCTTGTTGTGCGACAACGGTGCCGTTGACAGCGATTGCTGTGTCGTAATCGCCATCCTCATCAAAACGAACTTCGGAGATCCAATGGGTTCCCTCGGAGCTGAGATCAAATTCAGTAAAGCTTTCAATAAAGCCTGTTGTATTGGCTGAATCCTGTGGTGCAAATCCGGGAAGAGTGTCGTTGCCGACAGCCAGTATGCTGGACCCAATCGCCAAGAACTCGTCGCGTTCCTCAGGGGCCGTACCTTCCCCGTTTGAGTCATATTGGCCACCAACGGTCCCGTCATTTATTAACGCCGTTTGGCCAAAATCATCGCCGTATTCACTTAGCGGGGCGCCTGCAGGCGATGCATCACCTTGGGCGATAAGTCGGGTTAAGGTTGTGCCATCCCAGAAAATTGTTGCCGAATCGCCAGCGTGAAATGCAGCTTGACCGGCGTTGTTTACTCTCACGAGATCAGCAACAAACCCAATTGTCTCTCCGGCTAACATCGTTGTCCCTTGCCTTCCCAGTACAGTTCGACTGTCGGTTTGCAAATCGATGATGACTGCGGTGTCATCCAAGGAGTTATCGGCATTAAGCTCGACTTCAAGCCCGATGTAACGGCCATTGGTGCTAATGTCAGGCCGTTGGACCAACCTTTCGATGTTTTCAGGAAATCCAATGTTGGCGTTTGGATTTGTCGGAAATGCCGCTGATTCTTGGGACAGGAGAACAGTGAATTGGCCTTGCGCAACTGAAGGCAGTAAAACAGCTAAAGTAAGCAATGCGAAAATTGTTAATCGAGTCAAAGCAAGGCTCCAGTTGAATGCATGTTGGATTTGTAAGATATCTAATATAACATCTGGGGTGAATTAATACAGGTGCGCTGTCTCGTTTATAAGCGTATTGGTGGCTTGTTTTGGTTTGAGGCGTTGTGCGCTAAATTTATGGCAAATGGTAACCAGAACTCACCCGTCAACACCATCAATCCTCGCGTCGACCGAAGATAACCCCCATCACCAGAAGCGTGAACGCGATCAGCGTTGTCGTTTTATTCAAATTCGGAATTTCAACCGGTAGCAAATCTGGTACGCCTAACGCGTTGCCTAGTAAGGCAATCAATGCTGCGGGCAGAATGAAAATTGCCATCCGCCAGCCGCCGATGATCGCGGATCCTATTAATACTAATCCCGCAATCAATGAATCAAAGCTATAGAACAAAACCAGCCAAGGCCGCGTTGGTTTGGCGGCGACCGCGTCGAGCAATAGTTGGCCTTGTTGTTTGATCGAAGTGGCGACCTGATCAGCCGCTTTTTCGTCGGGTCCGGTTGCTTGGTCTTTCACGGCATCAAAGCTGTGCTCGCCAAGTGCTCGGAATTGGGCGGCAGACAATAACAAGTCGTTTTGCTGCGCCCATAGGGTGCTGCCGAGCACCAACAGACAGCCCAGTAAGAACCGAGGGAACCCGCCAAGCAGGCGATCCAGTTTAGGGTCAATGGTGTCAGCTTTGGATCGTTTGCGTTTGTACTTGCCGCTTTTCGCGTCTGCCAAGTTGCGTTTGATACTCTCCCGCGTTTTCTCTCGTTCAAATTTTGGATCCGCTTTGGCGAGTCGCTTTTCGAGTTGAGCGATCCGTAGCGAAGTTCCATGATCGACTAAAGCGTCTGCGATTTGACTGGCTTGGCTGAGCGCTTCGTCAGCTGACAAACCCGCGCCCATCAGGCCCGCTTGTTCGACGTTCCGAAGGTGCCTGCGGTCATCGTCGTCGGATAGTGTTTTGAGCGAACCCGTTAGGCGGTCGTGAATCCGGTCACGCCACGCTCGAAACTTGGGTTTGGGTTTTCCTAGCTCTGCGGAAACCTGTTTCCGGATTCGTCGTTTGGCAGCATAGCCAAACAAGCTTTCGAAAAACTCTTCCCAAGCCGGTGGTGCGTGCTTGGCGACGAAGGTTTGGAGCGATGTTTCGTCGACCCCTTTGACTCGCCACCGCCGAATCAAATTGTTGGCTGCCTCGATTGCGGGCTCTCTTGCACTTGCCGTTGGCAGGTCGATCAACAGGTGATAGCCGATGCCCAGACCGATCCCGAGGACTGCGACGAAGATCAAGAACGGGGTCATGCCCAGCAAATACGTGGCGATGATCAGCAGTGTTGCGGCAGCGATCCATTTTCCGCGGTCGAGTAAACTAGATCGAGCGATCAGCTCGCGAGTTTTTTCAAACAGGATCGACGAATGATGAATACCGCTGGTCACAAAGTACGCCGCAATGGCAAACAACGGCATCAGACAAAAACTGGCAGCGAGTTTCCAATTAATCCAACTGGTAACAACCGCAAACAAAAACGCAACCGCAATCAAAGCCAGTACCGCGAGGCCTCGCACCGATGCCAGCGGAGCGGCGTTGAATTCTCGGCCAGCGTTTTCGATCGCGATCGCGTCGTTTTCGCTGAGCGTGCTCATGCCGGCTTGTTTGAGGCCTAGAAATTCCTCCAATTGATCGATGACATCGGCCATGTTTTGAAACCGGTCGCCAGGCTGTTTGGCCATCATCTTGGTGACCATTGCCGATAGCTCTTCAGGAACGTCCTCGCTGACACGGTGAGGCTCAACTAGCTTTGCTGAAGCGTGTTGGCTGGCGATTTCGTCGGCGGTCTTGCCTTCGAAGGGGCGTTTGCCAGTCAACAAAACATAAAAAGTACAACCGAGCGAATAGATGTCGGCGCGGTGGTCGACGTCGCCCCATTGAGCTTGCTCGGGTGCCATGTAGTAGGGAGTGCCGATCGTCGCGCCAAGTTTCGTAATGTCTTGCGAGGCCGATATCTTCACCATGTCTGAGATGTTCTGGCCTTCGATTTCACTTAGGCCTTCGACTTTTACCAAACCTAGGTCTGCAACTTTTACGAGCCCCTCTTGGTTGACCAATAAGTTGCCTGGCTTGATGTCGCGGTGGACCATGCCGGCTTGATGGGCACATTGCAGACCACGAGCCGCTTGCAGGATATAACCGGCGGCCGTTTCAGGTTTCAATGGCTTTTTACCGGCCAGCTCTCGCAACGTTTTGCCTTTGACGTACTCCATACTGAAGTAACTCTTGCCATCGTCTTGGCCCATGTCGTAGATCTGCACCACATTGGGGTGGATCAGTTGAGCGGCAGCGTAAGCTTCGCGAGTGAATCGAGCCATCACGCCGGGGTTATCGGCCAAACTTGGTTTGACCACCTTTAGCGCGACTTGTCGGTCGAGAGAAGTTTGGTTGGCGAGGAAAACAGCCCCCATTCCTCCTTGGCCCAGTTTTTTGATCAGTCGATAGGGGCCGAGGTTACGTCGCTTTGGCTTGCTGATCGGATCGTCGGTTTGGGTCGGACCGTCGGTCGCTTTTGGCGGGCTGGCGTTGGTTTCGGCTTGGCTGTTTTCCAAGGGTAAGCTGGCTTTGTGCTTGAAGGAGCCATTGGGTAGTTGGCGAATGCTCAGCTTGAGCTGCACTTGGCAATGTTTGCATGTCGGCGAAAAGTCTCCGGCCTTGGGCTTGGAGAGCTTCATGTTGGCGTCGCAGCTAGGACATTTGACGTTGAGCATTAATTGACTTGCGCGTTCACAGGAAAACAGAATTCACTTTCCTATTCTAACGTCCGTAGCTGGGCTCGCCAGAGTTCAGGCCTTTGGGAGCCACATCCCGGAGTCTGGCGACTCGGGTTGCGAGGCTGACATTTTTTACGCGGAGTGCTTGTAGTACCGCCTTTACGCGGAATCTCTCCAAAGCGAATTGACTAATCGTAGTGACACCAAAATCAGAAACGGTTTCACTAGACACCTAAAATACAAGCTCGTCGCGCGAGCGAGTGCATTTTGATAAAAATCAATCAATGCACTCGCTCGTTTTGATGTTGCGCAGTTTTAATCAAAACTATCAATTCTCGTCGGATGTTTCGGAGGAATTGAAAAAAACAAAGCGTTTTCAATACAAGCTCGACGCGCAAGCGAGTGCACCACGAAACTCGTGAAAATGCACTCGCTTGCGCGTCGAGCTTGTATTAGCGCAACATCAAAACTCGCGC
>CAZKTR010000241.1:0-5396 GCA_964555525.1 uncultured Pirellulaceae bacterium | reverse complement strand
CTCCAGCCTAAAACAAACTACTCTCCACCTTCCAACGACTTATGCGTCCCGTCACACTTAGGCGCACTACCGGTGTGCTTACACTGACACACCCAAACCGTTTCATCGGCCTCGGCCTTGAACACGTTCGGCGTGAAGCTCGTTCCCTTATGCGAACCGTCACACATCGCACCATCAGCAGACAAACCACAAGTGCAATAAGCGTAATTTTTTCCAGCTTCCAACTCAACTTGCTTCGGGAAGCAAGCAGCGATTTTAGGTTTATCCATTTTAGTATTTCCACGGTCGTTAAAGTTAAAACAAAAACTCTGGCCGTAGATTATAGCACAGCGCCGATAGAATTACCTGCCCGGGTTCCCTCGGCGCAAGGCAAAATTTTCAACCGCAAATGGACGCAAATAAACGCGAATACAAATTCGGGTTTTCACTCACGTCCACTGGTGCTCATTCGCGGTTCTTCTAGCCCGTCTTTACAGCAATGAAATCGGCTTCCATGCTTTACAAAACCGCGCCCCTACCAACCGACGACGTCCGTGATATCGATCAACCCGACCGCCTTGCCCGCACCATCGACCACCGGCAACTCGCTCAAATTCCTAGCCGCCAAAGCATCAATGGCATTCTTCGCTTTCGACCCAGCAACAACCGTTACCGGTGATTTGGTCATCACGTCCGCGATCGCCCAATCAAAACAATCGTCCTGTTGCCGGCCCAACAGACGAGCCAAATCGCTGTCGGTGAAAACCCCGGTTAGCTTCTCCGCTTCGTTCACTACCAGCACAACACCCGCTCGACGATTTCCGGCGCCCGATCGCACGTAAACCTCACGAACCGTTTCCCTCTCACGCGCCACACGGCACTCCTGAATCGGACGCATCACTTCTTCGACCTTCGCCAGCTTCTTTCCCAGTGAACCGCCTGGATGAAAACGAGCAAAATCTTGAGCCTGAAAAGCTCGCATTTTAGCAACCACCAAAATCATCGCGTCGCCCAAAGCCAACATCGTGGTAGTGCTGGTTGTGGGAGCCAACCCCAACGGGCAGGCTTCGGATTTTGACTTATAACATAACGCAACACTAGCTTTTTGAGCCAACGTAGAACCTTCATTTCCAGTCAAGGCCATCACCCGCGCACCGATATTCGCCAACGGCCCTAACAGACTCAACACCTCAGCCGTCTCTCCACTGTTCGACAAAACCAACACCAAGTCCTGAGCCGTCACGCGTCCCAAATCACCATGCAGCGCTTCCGACGGATGCAAAAAATGACTTGGTGTTCCGGTGGACGCCAACGACGCACTAATCTTTTGACCAATCCAACCCGCCTTGCCAACCCCCGAAACAATCACCGCACCTTGACAATCTAAAACTTGCTCTACCGCCAAACAAAAATCGACCGGCAAATCATCCGCTAACTCCTGAATCGCTCTCGCTTCTTGGCGCAACACATCGGTCGCCATACGCAGTTGTTCAAAAACCGTCATCCCAGCCGAAGCACTTAGTCGCGCCGTTGAGACCTGATATTTGGCTGCAGAAGAAGTCGGCATTACGCGGCCTCCATAAGAGAAACATTACGCATTTTTTGATACTCCGGACAACGCCTCAAAAGCTGTTCGTGGGTTCCGCAGTCAAGCACTTGGCCATCCTTCATGACCATGATTTGATCCACCAAATCCAACGTCGACATGCGATGAGTAATCACCACGGTCGTGCGTCCTTTGATAAAATCGGCCAACGTTTGATGAATCAAATAATCGCTCTCTGGGTCGATCTGGCTCGTAGCTTCGTCCAGAATCAAAATCTCCGGATCCTTCAGAATCGCACGCGCCAAAGAAATCCGCTGCCGTTGTCCGCCGGACAACCGTCCGGCACGATCACCAATCTCTGCATCGTAGCCTTCGTCCATCGCCACGATGAAATCATGAGCGTGAGCCTGCTTGGCGGCGGCGATGACCTGTTCGTCAGTCACGCCTTCGGAGCCGTAGGCAATATTGTTTTTGACTGTGTCACTGAACAACATGGTCTGCTGAGTCACATAGCCGATCGACTGGCGAAGCTCTTTAACACGATAGTCGCGCACATCGTGCCCACCAATTTTGATCGCCCCCGCCGGTCCGTTTTCGGTCGGCCGAGTATCAAAGAACCGCGGAATCATATTGATCAGTGTCGACTTTCCACAGCCATTATGTCCGATGATCGCCATCGAGGTTCCCGCCTCAAGCTTTCCCGAAACTCCATTCAAAACTGGATTTCCAGCCTCGTACTCAAAACGCACATCATCAAACTCGACTTGCAACGCTCCGGTCGGGAACGCAACCGGAGAAGCAGGATCTTGCACCGCCGGCACCTGATCGATCAACGGGAACACGCGATCCGCCGCAACCGCACCACCTTGAATTTGATTGTAAACATCAGCCAGCTTTCGCAATGGATCCGCTACTCCAATCAAGAAGCCAAAGAACAGCATCAAACGCCCGAAGCTCATCGGAGCATCGCACATACGAATGTCCAAACCAAAGACCTGCATGAACAGCGTTTCGTTCAACACCAGATAACCACCCGCCAAAACCGACAACGTAATCATACTGACTCCCAACAACTCATTGTTGATTCGAGAAAGCGCGCCGAAAACTGAAATCCGCATCGACTTGTGATAAACCGTGTCTGCCACGTCCTTGAACCGCTCGCGTTCGTTGTCTTCGCTGGTAAACGCTCGCACCACTCGCATATAGGTAACCGATTGAAACAACCGGTTCAGCAGCCTAGCTGACTCTTCCATCGCTTTTTTATTTGCACGCTTGGTAACCTTGGCCAACGTGACCATCAGGAATCCAGCAATTGGACAAATCAACAAACTGAACAGCAACAACCGCCAGTTAACCCACGCCGCCCCTGCCAAACAACCGAACAACTTAAGCGGTTCGCGTACTGACTTACCATAGAGCGTCATGATTGCTTTACTGATCGCTCCGGTTTCGCCGCGAATGCGCCCCACCAGATCCCCAGTTCCCTTGACGCCTAACTCAGCCGCCTCCATGTCCAGAACGTTTCCGAAAACATCGTTTTGCAAATCCAGCATCGTCCGTTGGGAAACTCTCGCAACCGAAACCATACTGCCCATCAAAAACAAACCACGCGCAACGGTGCCGAAAAACATCAGGCCCATCAACCAAGCCAGCGTTGCAAATGGAGTCTCCGGTGCATACTTTTTGATCCATGGCACCAAAGCTTCACGCGCCTTCGAACGAGTATGCTGGATCTCAACGTCATATTCCGCCGACGACACCTGCCGCTTTAAGTCTGAGATCGCTGGATCCGCAGCAGGTAACTGCTCCAATCGCAATTCTAAATCCGTGATCCTCTGCTCACGGTCGGCGATCAGTTTTTCCGATTTATCCGCTTCTTGCTCAACCCAATCATGCAGCGAATGTCCCGTCAGCACGACCTCGACAAAAGGATAAACCGCGCCCAGATTTGCCGACCAAAGCAACGCGACCATTAAACTGCATACGAAAGATGCAAGCAAAGAGAATCGATATTTGAGCGTCATCCGTAACGCTCGACCCAAATTTTTCATAATTAACGTGCCAACAAGCTTCCATGCTGCGACTGCCTCGAAATTGCTTCAACAACTCCGAACAATGGATAGGAATCCGGCGAATAAACATCCGTCGATATAACTAACCAGTTGGCCAGTATCTTATCCGCGCCATCCAAAATTCCCCAAGCCCGATTTCGAAACAACAGGCACTACAGGCAAACTACACAAGACAGGCAGCGTACAACCTACCAATCCAGCTCAACCACGCCCCACTGGCCGCGATTCTCATCAACCCCAACAATCAACTTCGTGATCTGATCACCAAACTTCCCCTTCGTCCGCGACCTAAGCTCATCGGCGATATAGCCCGCCATCAACTCCGCCGTCGTATTGGCCACCGGCAAAATATTACAATCCTCACTCGGAAAAACCCAGCGCTTTTGCTCGAAGGTCACCAGCACCTCCTTACCATCATCGACAACTTTAATCATCGGGTGCGCTGCCGGCAGCACCACCTTATGATCCATCGTAGCCACAATCTCCGCCAACCCATCCCGCAATGCAATGAAATCACAGACGTATCCGTTTTCATCCAACGGCCCGACAACTTCCGCTTTCACCGCATAATTGTGACCGTGAATCGATTCGCAAATATTGCCATTGAACGTAATAAAGTGCGCGGCGCTAAACACCATCGTGTCCTTTTCAAGCTGCACCCGAAAAACACGCTTTGAATTTTTGTCTGACACCCGAAAGCCTCACCCTCTTAACCAATTAATCCAGCAACGAAACCACTTAATGGCCCACTCAACAAAACTCACTTAACCGAGCGAATCATTTAACGGAACCGTCAGCGTTCCATTGTAAAGCGCAACAAACAAAGTTGCTGCGACCAAATCCGCCGTTGTACCTGGGTTTCTCAGATGTCCGTCACTCCGCAACCAAAAATCCAGCTCCGCCACCAGTTGCCAAAAATGATTCGATGTTGTTTCATCCAACCCCACCGACTGACCTTCTTGCCCGGATTTAAACGCATCGGATTCAAAAACTACATCGACTGCCTTTTGTGCCATCTGCGTCGCCTGCTGCGCGACTGGCAAACCCAGCTTCCGCAAGATCAACGAATCGGGCTGCTGAGCCATCCAGGCAACATGCATAAACACGATCGCCGAATTCAAATCTTCAAACAAACCGCGTCCCTGCGCCAACAACCGTTGCCCCAACCCGAACACGTCTGCCATCCCATTGGTATATTGCTTGGCAATCGAATCTCGATCCGCGGCTAACTCCATCGCCGCCAGCAAATCCACTTCACCCTGGCTCTGATTCACATCACACATCGGCACCTTCCCCAAACCTGCCGGCTTTGCGACCGCAATTGCGTCGAAAACCAACCGACCATCGCCAGTCGTTACCGCACTCAAACACTCGGTCACCAACTCCGACGTCAATTGCTTTCCCCCACGCTCAGTCGCTTTCCTAGCCGCCGCCACCAACGGAGCTAACAACAACACAATCCCCAGATTCGTGTTCGTTCCCACGAATGCCTCGGTCTGCTTCACCGCCTGCAGCACACTCTGCCCAATCGACAAATCAACTCGATCAAACACCTCACCAATCGCAACCGCACTTATTAAAAAATCTGAAAACGTCACGTCTTCAAAATCCGCTCCGCGATGCACATTCCCTGGTTTAGGTGCCGTCACTTCCAAAACGCAAGCCAACGTTGCGATTCTTCCCACCGACAACGAATCAATCATAGCGACACCCTCGCGCCCACTCTCGTTACGAGGCTCCGCCGCGTAACGCACTGCTCCGAAGGCTCTGCCTTCGGCAGCTTCAACGCCCCACTTCCA
>CAZKTR010000240.1:0-5460 GCA_964555525.1 uncultured Pirellulaceae bacterium | reverse complement strand
ATTACGAGGGTCTATAGTTTTTTACGACAGATCAACGAATCTGCCGATACGTTGAAACTATAAGACGCAATAACGAACAGGTTGCCCAATTATCAAAAATTTACTGCCCTACCCCGCCGTATTTGTCGACTAGGCTTTCCAAATCGCTAAAAGCCGCATCATCCGATCTTATCGGTCCGGCAACAACGACGGCCAATTGAGCCAAACTCTCCGAAAATAGGGTTTGGGCCACCTTTTTCAGGTCTTCAACCGTGACTGCATCGATCTGAGCAATGATCTCGTCACTGCTGATACGGTGTCCAAAGTGGAACTCTTGGGTGACAATACTTGAAACACGGTTAGAGATCATGTCGCTGGCCAATCGGCTCTGGCTGCGAACCTGCATTTTGGATTTCCAGAGCTCTTCTTCACTCACTGGCAAACCATCTATCAGCAATCCAACTAACTGATTCAAAGTAATTTCGATGCTCGGTAGTAAACCTTCCAAAGAAGTTGTCCCACTGACGATCATGGCCCCATCATCTCGGTAGGATAATAAATTCGATTGTACCGAATATACCAACGCATTTCGCTCGCGCAACTGTTGATAGAGTCGCGAGCTCATCCCGCCGCCGAATAGATTGCTTAGCACAAACATGGCGTAACGGCGCGGGTCGTTGTACGTCATTGTGGGCAGCCCAATAGAAAAACTAACTTGTGTTGTTGGCAGGTAGTGGGCTAGGCAACCACCTCGCGTTCCTGTTGGTGGTGCCAACACAATACGTTCGGGGCGTTTTTCCTCAGTTTGTTTTAAAGTCCAGAATGCATCTTGGACCTGCTCAACGATCGATTCGTGATCGACCGCTCCAGCGGCTGCTACGATAATTCGATCAGGTGTATAGTTTTTGCCGATAAAATCAACAACATCGTCACGACTAAGATCTCTGACGTCGCTTTCGCGTCCGGTGACTGATCGACTCAGCGGGTGGTTTGGCCATAACAACTCTTTCGTTAGCTGCAACGCTGCGTGATCGGGCTGGTCTTTGTAACCACGAATCTCTTGGCAGATCACTTCTTGCTCTCGTTCAACGCCGCTTTCGGGAAACTCACTGGCCACAAGAATGTCGCCCAATAAGTCAAAACCGTAGCTGACATAATCCTCCATCACGTGAGCGTAAAAACAGGTATAGTCGGGCGCTGTAAACGCACCAAAGCAACCGCCGGCCGCGTCAATGTCTTGGGCCAACACTTTACTGCTTCGCTGAGGGGTCCCTAAGAAGAGTGAGTGCTCACAGAGGTGAGCCAAGCCGGATTTGTTTTCGGGTTCATTCTGAGGCCCAGCTTCAACGAGGATCGAAACGGCGGCACTGGAAGTGTGAGGCAGGTGTTCTGAGATGACCCGAACTCCGTTTTCTAAAACGGATTCGATCGTTCTGTCTGTTGGATTATTCAATGGAACTAAACAACGAAAAAGCTAAATGGAGGGATATTTGCTTTCGCTATGGCCAATGCCGAAAAAACAGAAAGCTAATGCGGTAGGCATCCTACCAAAGGACCTCAAGTGTGACCACAGATCCCTCTGGCGCCAATTGTCCTCAAATCGGCAAAACTGACTGAAAAGCAATCGCGCTGCGTCGCCTTACTCTCTGAGAAAGAACGCTTTGGCCGAGCCAAAGGCGACAATTGGCCGGATTGTCGGTTTCAGATCGACGAAGCTATTGCTAAGCTTTTGAGGTCAAAGTTAAGCACACGGTGCTACTATTCACCTAAAACACGCTAATCAAACCCCGTCATGTCCGACTCGATAGAAATCCAATCACTGCCCCACTCAGTCAACGCATCGATTACCCCACCGGGCTCGAAAAGCCTGACCAATCGAGCGTTAATGATTGCAGCGATGACCACAGGCAAATCGATGCTTACCGGAGCTTTGGACAGCGACGACACGATCGCGATGTTGGACTCGCTACAGCGTCTGGGAGTGAAGGCCTCTCATGATGCCGCAAGTGCAACGATGACAGTCAAAGGTGTTGGCGGAGATTTTCCGAATAAAACGGCTGAGCTATTTATTGGTAACAGCGGAACCTCGATTCGTTTCTTGACGGCGATGCTGGGCTTCACTGGCGGCAAATATAAACTCGACGGCATCGAACGAATGCACGAACGCCCGATCGGTCCGCTGGTTGATGCAATCCAAAATCTCGGCGGCGGTATCGCCGCGCTCTCACCCAATGACTGTCCGCCAGTTCAAATCGACGGCCCAGCGATCCTTGGTGGTGAAGTAACACTTAGCGGCAGTCTGTCCAGCCAGTACCTGAGTGGCTTGTTGATGGCCAGCCCGTTGGCACAAGAAACCGTATCGTTACAAATCGAAGGCCCGCTAATTTCTAAGCCTTACGTACAGATGACCTGTGAGGTGATGAAGGCTTTTGGTGTCCAAGTTGATACGGACGAAACTGCCAACCGATTCGTCATCCCCGCTGGTCAGCAGTACACGGCAACCGATTATGCGGTCGAGCCAGACGCTTCGGCAGCCAGTTACTTTTGGGCCGTGCCAGCGATTTTGGGTGGTAAAGCGACGATTCATGGCTTGACCGAAAACGCATTACAAGGCGACGTGGGCTTTGTCCGTTGTTTGGAAAAAATGGGTTGCGAGGTCGAATTTGGCGATAACTCGATTTCGGTGTCAGGCCCAGCCAAACACGGCATTGAGATCGATATGGCAGACGTCAGCGATACAGTACAAACCTTGTCCGCGGTTGCGTTGTTTGTTGATGGACCGACGACGGTGACGAATGTCGCTCATAACCGTGTCAAAGAAACCGACCGGATCGGGAACTTGGCGATCGAACTGCGCAAGTTCGGCGTGCAAGTCGACGAGCACCCAGATGGGCTCACCATCCACCCTGCCCCGCTCAACGGTGCCATCATCGAAACTTATGATGATCACCGAATGGCAATGAGCCTATCGTTGGTGGGTTTGAAGCAACCGGGCGTAAAGATTTTGAATCCCGGTTGTGTTTCCAAAACCTACCCCAACTTCTTTGCAGATCTAAAAGCCTTCGTCGCCCAAAAATAATGTCCGATTTGGCAAAGCAACCGAACACACTGCATCCGATCGAGGCCTCGCATATTCACGCTCGGCGGGAGCGAGTGTTTTTGCTACTGGCGGGCTTGTTTCTCGGTTCGATGACGATGCTGAATATTTTGGGGATCAGTCGTTTTATTCGGCTGTACCAACTCCCTTGGGAATTGGCTTCGGGAGATGTCTGGCAGATCACTTTTGCGGTCGCCATCGGAGTCCTGCCGTATCCAGTCACGTTTTTGTGCACCGACTTTATCAGCGAGTTTTACGGTCGACGGCGAGCCAACTGGCTGGTGACGGTTGGGCTGATTCTGAACGTGTGGGTCGTTTTTATCTTGTGGCTGGGGGGCGTATTGCCGGGAGCCTTTGAGGGACCTCTAGTAGATGGCGTTCCGGTTGATGCTAACGGATCACCCACGGCGTTTTTTCAGATCCGCAAGCTCGCTTTCGGAGCTGTCGCGGCATCGATGCTGGCTTATCTAGCGGCGCAGTTTTGTGATGTGTACATGTTTCATTTTTGGAAAAAACTGACCAAGGGAAAACACCTATGGCTACGTAACAACGGGTCAACGTTGGTTTCTCAATTGGTTGATTCGATCGCGGTGATTCTGGTAACGCACTTTTTTGCGGTCAATCTAACCAGCCAAGCGGAAGTTCCCGATTGGATCGAGTTAGCCGTCTTGGTGGCAACCAGTTATGCGTTCAAAGTGGTGGTCGCATTGCTGGACACGATCCCGTTCTACATTGGTGTCGCTTGGCTTCGACGTTATCTTCAGGTCGAACCATGCGTGAGCGAATGATGACATGGCTTTGCTGTTTGGCAAGGTCGCCTAAAGTCTGTGGTAGAATGAGTGGTTAAATCACCGTTGATTCTCCGGTTGATTTGGTGACGCTTTCAATCCGCAGCCATTGCTCTCTGACTTGTGATGAATCTAGAAGACCGAAAACCTGAAAGCAGGCCAGTCATTGGGACGCACGCACAGGCATCCAAACACTCGTTTGAATGGCCAGACGACAAACAGGATTTGGCATTGTCTGCTGACCCCGGCGACCAGTGGATCCGAAGTGAACACCTTTCAGTTTGGGTGGTGTTTTGGTGCGTGACCTGGACCGGGACCACGATCGCGGGTTCTCTCTTTGGCGGAGTGCTGGGGTTAGTTGGCATAGCGAGTGACCCTGCGGCGCCTCTTTTCGGTTTGTTTTATGGCGGCATCTGGGCTGGTGCGGTAGGGCTATTCGTGTTTGTTCACTTGGGGGCGATCTGCTGGGCGTTTTGGTGGCTTGGCAGACCTCTGACGATCGGTAGCATCGCCGGGGCGTTAACTGGCGCGATATGTGGTTTGTTTTTCTTCTCGCTGATTACTGCACCACTGGGGGCTGTAGGGGCTTACGTGGCGGGTAACTTGTTTTTGAAATCATCAATGGGAAAGAAATTTTTGGATACCATCAAAACGATTCAAGACGAATCATTGGGGACCATGAAGTTCACCATGCAGGATCTGTTTCTTCGAGTCACCGTGATTGCGGTGTTTCTCGCAGGATGGACTGCGTGGATACGATCGTTTTAGTTTTTTGGTGATCCTTTAAAGCAACAGTTATTGATCTTTGAATTGTGATGAATTTAGAAGACCGAGAATTCGAAAGCAGGCCAGCCATTGCGAAGCGAACGCAGGGTTCCAAGCCCGCGTTTGAGTGGCCCGATGACCAGCAGGACTTGGCTTCGCCTACTGATTCCGATGTTAAATGGAATCGGAGGGAGCACCTTTTGACTTGGGCTTTGTTCTGGTTCGTGACTTGGACGGGGACCACGATCGCGGGTTCTTTGTTTGGCGGCTTGTTGGGGTTGTTTAGTTCTGTAGGTGTTTTAGACGGTTTGTTAGGGGGCGGTCTTTGGGCCGGCGCGGTGGGGCTGCTCGTGTTTGTGCACCTCGGGGTAATCTTCTGGGCGCTGCGGTGGCTTGGTGAACCTCTGATGCCTGCGATCACTGCAGGGTTTTTGACCGGCGTGGTAGGCGGGGCACTTTGCCTATCTCTGATCACTGCACCGTTGGGTGGAGTAGCAGCTTGTCTGGCTGCGAACTTGTTTTTGAAGTCGCCATTGGGAAAGAAATTTCTGAATACTATCAAAGCAATTGAGGACGAGTCACTGGGATCGATGAGGTTCACTATGATGGACATGTTGCTTCGGGTTACCGCGCTGGCGGTATTTATCGCGGGATGGAGTGCGTGGCTGAAACATGTTATTGCGCTCCATCGGCCATAGTCGCCTTTGGCTCCGAGGCTGACATTTTTTAGGCGGTGTGTTAGGCCGGAGGCCGTAGTAGGTGGTGACGGTGCTTCCAGCCTTTTTATACCCCACATCTCTGGCGAGACTGATTCATCCGTGAACTTGATAG
>CAZKTR010000239.1:0-5512 GCA_964555525.1 uncultured Pirellulaceae bacterium | reverse complement strand
CAGTGACGCTCTTAAAGGGTGCAACGTCTTTTAGGTTGCAAACTGGATTCATCATAACGATCGGTACGTCGTTCGTTTGGGCGGCAGCGATCATGCGTTGCAAGTTGTACTGGAAGTGGGTGACGACGTTTTGTTTCCAAACATCGTCTTGTTTGTATTTCGCTAAACCGCCTTGGTAATCCAACCGTGCCTCGGCGTCGGTCGGCAAGCGTTCGGTTTTCTCCGATTCGTTGTCAGTTGAAACAAACTGCTGACGCAAAAACGAATAGGCCCGGCTGGCCGACAATCGCTCATGTGTGCGAGCAACCCAAGGAGCGGTTTTCTGAATCGATTCGTACTCGCGATCTTCTAAGA
Source organism: uncultured Pirellulaceae bacterium (assembly GCA_964555525.1). Lineage (GTDB taxonomy): Bacteria > Planctomycetota > Planctomycetia > Pirellulales > Pirellulaceae > Mariniblastus. The sequence goes on along the minus strand of CAZKTR010000239.1, from coordinate 5,158 downwards.
ATTCGTTTTGACCGGTGTACAACACAATCAAATCGGGCTCATAATTTAAGATCTCGTCGACGATCGGAGCTAAGCGATAACTCGCATACGAAACCCCGCCGCAGTTGACTACTTTCCAGTCTTTGGATTTGTCCGTGGCTTTTAGACTCAGCTCAAGCCATTTCGAAAACGCGGTTTCGATGGAAAACGGCCTGCCCTGCACCGTCGATCCACCGACGCAAAAGATTCGAAATTCATTGTCGCCTTTGGTTGCCGAAAACGAGTCGGGCTGGAACAGCGGCATTCGTGTGGAGGCGATTTCATATTCTGTCTGTGCCTGATTCTTGACAAACAGCGGTCGAATTTCGGTGAATCCTACGTACGGATCGGCCACACCTCCAGCAGGTTGCCAGCCAGTAAGAATCAAAGCCAGTTCAAAGAACGCCAACGGCAACAAACCAATCAAAACCGCACCCAATCGAAATAAAACGCGTTTGCCTAGCGTCGCTTTCGGCCGGGAGTTGTCACGCTGCGGTGATTCGGTTGATTGAGTGGATTCGTTGGGCACGTTTTTTTAGAAGCAAAGCTAACAATTTACGATCGGGATCAGCAGCGGGTTGTGCAGTAAGTATAATCGAGGTTTTGGCATTCAACACGTCCAACACTTTGACCAGCATCCTCGGTATTTCGGCTTTCTATCATGACTCGGCGGCGGCGATCGTTGTTGATGGTCAAGTCGTCGCCGCGGCGCAAGAGGAAAGATTCTCCCGAAATAAACACGATGCCGCATTCCCATCGCAGGCGGTTGAATTTTGTTTGCGGCAAGCGGGACTGGTTGCGGCGGATCTGGACCATGTTGTGTTCTACGAGAAGCCTTTCAAGAAGTTTGAACGGATCCTAGAAACGCATCTCGCCGAATCACCTTTTGCTTGGCAGTCATTTTGCCAGTCGATGCCGGTGTGGTTGGGTAAGAAGCTTTTTTTGGCTCGGGAAACTCAATCCAAATTGGATTGGCAGTATCGGAAACGAATTTTGTTTCCCGAACATCATGAATCGCACGCGGCAAGTGCATTTTTTCGATCACCGTTTGAACAGTCCGCGATCTTGACGGTTGACGGCGTAGGTGAGTGGGCGACGGCAACCTTGGGCGTCGGTAACGGAAATCGAATCGAACTGAGCCATCAGCTTGAGTTTCCAGATTCGCTGGGGCTTTTGTATGCGGCGTTCACTTACTTTTGTGGGTTTCGGGTTAATGGCGGCGAGGGAAAATTAATGGGATTGGCTCCATCTGGAGACCCCGTTTATGCCGATCTAATCTTAGAAAAATTGATTGACTTAAAATCCGATGGTTCGTTTCGGATGGAGCCAAGCTACTTCAACTACTGTCGCGGGCTCACGATGACGTCAGCGAAGTTTGCTACGTTGTTTGGAGGTCCACCGCGGATTGCCGAAGCCGAGATTACTCAGCGCGAACGAGACCTGGCGGCATCGATCCAATCGGTCACCGAAACAATTCTGCTGCAAATGGCAAATCACCTGCATTATCAAACGGGCTTGAAGAACCTGTGCATTGCGGGCGGAGTCGCTTTAAACTGCGTCGCCAACGGGCGTTTGTTGCGACAAAGCCCGTTCGAGAATGTTTGGGTTCCGCCAGCGGTCGGCGACGCCGGCGGCGCGATCGGGGCCGCGTTGTTTGCTTGGCATCAGTTGCTCGATCAAAATAGAGAGCCGCTTGACTTTGCGACGCCCTACCTTGGGCCTGGGCTAGAGAGAAGTTTGAAAGAGTGCTTTGGTGAAAGCGTAGCGGGTTCTACAGCGATTGAGTGTTTTGATTCAGTTGAACAACTCGTTGCTCCGGTGGCTGAAATGCTGGCTGCAGGAAAAGTTGTTGGCTGGATGCAAGGGCCGATGGAGTTCGGCGAACGAGCGTTGGGGAATCGAAGTATCTTGGCGAGTCCTCAAAATCCGGCGATGATGGATCGACTTAACGAGCATGTTAAATTCCGAGAGTCTTTCCGCCCCTTCGCACCTGTGGTGCTTGAGGAAAGCTGCAGCGACTTGTTTGAGCTGGATCGCGTATCGCCCTACATGACGTTGACAGCGAATGTCCGATCGCCAAAACTTGTTCCAGCAACAACGCACGTTGATGGTTCAGCACGTGTTCAAACGGTTGCCGAGCATCAGAATCGGGAGCTTTACCAGCTGTTGCGGGCATTTGAGTCAAAGACCGGTTGCCCGGCGCTGATCAACACCAGCTTCAACGTTCGAGGTGAGCCGATCGTTTGTTCGGTTGAAGACGCGGTGGATTGCTTTTTTAAATCTGGGTTGGATGCCTTGGTGGTTGGTAATTCGTTGCTGCGGAAATCGGCGTTACCTGAAAGTGAGATCACTGCGTGGTGCCAAGGGAAAACTGATAGAGATTTGAAGCTTAAAGATTTAGCGACGCCAAAATCTTGGTTTAAACGAAGCAAGCGTTGGCTACACCGTTATAGTTTTCCATTACGATGGTTGGTGTCGCGATTGTTTTTGACGACAATCTATCTATTGTTGGTTACACCGATCGGGTTTTTGCGGCGTTGGTTCAAGCAGGCACCGCCAGAGCAGACAGTGATGACTTACTGGCAGTCGCGTTCGACCTCCGATGACAAAACCGATTACTTCAAACAATATTGATTGGTTTCGATAATGCCTGACATGCCCGACAAAGAAGCCACAAGGCAGCCCCTTGAAACGGCCAAGAGCGAATCATCGAGTGATGGTCCGTTGAGCGATGGTTCGTCACGAAAGTCTGCTTTTGAACAGGCAGCACAGCAACGGGCTCCCAATGTGATCGTCGAGTTCATGGACTTTTTGTTACACAACAAAAAGTGGTGGCTGACACCGATCATCCTCGTCTTGCTGGTGTTCAGCGTTTTCATTGCCTTGACCAGCAGTGCGTTGGCCCCGTTTATTTACGTTTTGTTTTAGACGAGTAGGAAAGCAAGGCATTATCGTAGTGGATGAGGCTACGAATCCTACGGAGGCAATCAACTTCAGGACTCGTTGCCTCGTCCACTACGTTTAGTCGAAACAAAATACCTACAAAAAAAGCCACGGCGTTTGCCGTGGCTTAGTGGTTAGTTGCTGAACTCTGGCGAGCACAGCTGTGTAGCCGGTGTCGCCAGACTTCGGGCGAATTGCCAGTAAACCTGAACTCTGGCGAGCCCAGCTACGACGGCGATTAGGTCAATTGAGGTTACTCAAGCAAACCGGTGTAGTTTCGCATTACCAAGTGACTGTCGATTTTTTGAACCAAGTCAAACGCAACACTCACCGCGATCAACAACCCAGTACCTCCATAGAAACTAGAGACCATGTAATCGACGCCCATCAACTCTGAGATGATTGTCGGTACAACGGCGATCAACGCCAAGAATGCAGCACCCACGTAAGTGATACGCTCGATCACGTTTTCAAGGTAATCCTCGGTACGACGACCAGGGCGGTAACCCGGGATAAAGGTACCGTTGTCCTTCATGTTGTCTGAGATCTCTTTGGTGTTGAACGTAATCGCAGTCCAGAAATAACAGAAGAAGTAAATCATTCCGATGTACACGAGTGTGTAAACCATCGATGTTGGGCTTCCCATCACTTCGCCGATACTGGCCATGAATGTTTGGAACCCAGTTTCCTGCGTACCACCAAGGTAATTAAATAGCAGCGGCGGAACCATCAACAATGACTGAGCAAAGATGATCGGCATAACACCCGCTTGGTTGACTCGTAGCGGCATGTACTGACGAGTACCACCGTATACTCGGCGGCCGCGGACATGCTTCGCTGATTGCGTAGGAATCCTACGTTGTCCCAGCGTGATAAACACCACGCCGACCACCACCCCGACAAATATTAACGCCAGTAAGATGATTTTCTCTAAGCCGATGGTTGATGAATTCAAACCCTGCAGACCAAAACTTGCGTTTCGAAGGAGGCCCATCAAAGCACCTGGCATCATTGCGACAATACCAGCCATGATCAACAAACTGATTCCGTTACCAATACCGTATTCGTCGATCTGTTCACCCAACCACATCAGAAAAACCGAACCGCAAGTCATGATCAAGACACCAGTGACTTGCCAGAAGAAAGGCAGACCATTAGTGCCAAGTTCAAAAGCGTCTGCAATTTGGTTTTGCGAGATTGGAAGGTGCGGCATCATTAACATGAAACGCAAGAACAGATAGGATTGGATGATACACAGCACAACGGTTAGATAACGAGTGTACTCGTTGATCTTTTTACGTCCGGCTTCACCTTCCTTCTTTAGATCTTCCAGTGGTTTGTAGACCGTGCCCATCAACTGCAGAATAATCGAAGCCGAGATATACGGCATGATCCCCAAACCAAAGATGGTGGCTTGGCTCAAGTTACTGCCGCTGAACATCGACACCTTTTGAAAGAACGAACCAAACGTTCCACTGGCTAGGTTTCTAGCAGTTTCGGCCAACTGTTCTTGATCAACAAACGGCATCGTGATCTGCCAACCGATACGGTAGATCGCCAAAAGACCAAGCGTTAGCAAGATCTTTCTACGAAGCTCGGGGATCGTCCAGCAGATTCGAAGTTTTTCTAACATTACAAAATCGATTCCTGTAAGACGACCGGTCAATCAAGACACTCTCGCCAGCACACCCATCGGGGTTGTCGCTGTTTTTTCGGGAGGTCAAGTTCCAATCGTCTTTAGATTATTAACGTGGTAACGCCGACTCAAAAAGCATCAAGTCGGCGTTTCCAGATTGTTTCAAATTTTAGTCAAAATCTAAAGCCCGATAGCCATTTGCTTAGGCTTTTTTCGCTGATTTTTGTTTGTTCTTCACAACCGCCTTCTTGGCCGGCAAAACGACACATGTGCCGCCTGCGGCTTCAATCTTCTTTTTGGCCGATTCGCTAAAGCGATGAGCGTTAACGGTCAGCTTTTTAGAGATTTCGCCTTTGCCCAAGACTTTCAGGACAGCGTAGCGGTAGTTTGCCAAGGCCTTGGCCTTCAACGTCTCCATGGTGACTTCGTCGCCAGCGGAGAAATGCTTCTCCAAGTCAGCGATATTCACTTCACCGACTTTGACGGCAAATTTGTTGTTAAAACCACGCTTGGCGATCCGGCGGATCATCGGCATCGCTCCACCCTGGAAAGTCGGGTGCT
>CAZKTR010000238.1:0-5539 GCA_964555525.1 uncultured Pirellulaceae bacterium | reverse complement strand
TTCAAAAACGGTTTCAAAGACGAAACCAAAACCGAGGTTTTTTATTTTACCGAGGGTTTTAACTTTATCAACAATGCCCATCTGCGATCAGCCTTCCGTATTTTTGGAGCCGCCACTCTGAGCCCAATAAAAATATGACCGAGACGCCAAGACCACCGCAATCGAAATTGAAAAACACAATGCGCAGCCTACCAAGTCCGGCTCTCGCATCATGGCTCCCAAGCCAACCACTGCCAACAATCCGGCTAACGAACTGAAGAAATTGTATTTGGGGTGACCGCATGCCATCAGGCTGCACGCAAGGACATAGGCTGCCGCATTCAGAGGCATCGATAGCCCTAGCAAAAACGGAATTCGATTGTTGCCTGCATAATGTAGTTCAAAAAACTGGTCGTAACGCTCTCCATAAAGAAGCTTTGTCAAAGGACCACCCGCAAACCACAAAAAAGCGGCGAACAACAACATTACTACCACCAACCCAGTACCGAATCGCCATAGAATCTTGTTTAAACCGGCTTTGCCAGATTCTTGGTATTCGATCGCTGCCGTAGGCGCAAAAGCTGACATCGCTCCATTGAGCAAAGGATTGGCCAGCCACACAATGTTGATACAAGCACCGTAGATTCCTGCGGCGGCCGCATCGATTTTTAACAGCAACAACCAATTGAAAAAATACATCGTCATCACGGCGCAAATACTATCCGCTGCCAACCATCGGCCAAAGTAAACCTGCTCCTTCAAGGTTGCAACGAACTCAGGCCATAACTCAGACTCAAGGTTCGGACTTTCGGAAACGGTAGTTTTAGTGCGAAGTTTCAACAAACCCGTTTGTTGAAGCGTTGACGTAATCGATGCAAATTCGCAGCGCTGTTGCCACCAAACCACTGCAATCAGTAACAGGTTAGAGATCGCGATGATGGTAAAAATCGAGGCCAAAGATAATTGCTGACTTTGAGTTGTCAGCGCAATCGCGACCGTAAAAAATAGAAAATAGGCTAATTCATAGGCTGCGTATTGGCGCATTTTTAGATGGGCGAGCAACCAACGAATCAGAAACTCACGGACGCACTGCGTCGCCAGCATAAAAGCAAAAGTGGTAAGTGCGAAAACTGAAAGGTTCGGATAGCTAATCTGCGCCAGCACGCCAGCTAACAATACAAATCCAAAAAACAGCGCTGCGATCCCTAAACAAACTAGCAATAGCAAAGTAGCGAACTGCGGTTTCTGTTCGTCTTTACGACCGTGCATTAGGTAGGTCATAGGAGTGGTGACAAATGCCTCCAAGATCCCCAGCCCAAACAACAGCACGCTAAAATAAGCCAGATAGTGTCCAAGTTCAGCCTCCGAACCGGCGCCAGCCTGAACGCTGTTCTGGTTGAACCTACCCCCGATAACCATCGTTATGATAAACCGGCCGAGACTGAACAGGCCTTGCCCGGTGATGGCAAAGATAAACCGCAATCTTGGGTGCGAAGCGTTCAACGAAGCTGACATCTGGGGTTCATCTTCTTCGCAACAAGGTTGCGATTTCATACGCCGGGCTCCACGATTTCCGAAAACAGTCGTTGGACTCGACGCATATTGGGCTTGGCAAGAATAGTGGAGTGAGTTCCGTGGGCTTGATGCACGTTAAGCGATTTTACCACTCCCGACCAGCCATAGCCGTCTGGTAGCGAGTGTTTTGCTTCAAAGATGCCGCCACGAATCAATTCCATCGAAAGATCACTGTGCTGCGGTTGGTAGTCCGATTCGATTGCGCAATAGTAATCTTCCAATTGCATGGATCGAATTTCGGCTTCGGAAAAACGATCCTGGTTGTCGGCTGTCTTTTTGACAACATCTAGAATCCTGCGATCACGACGTACCCTTTGATGATCGCGGTGAGCCAAAACGGGCTGCCGTAAACGGTAAAACCAGTGAGCCAATCGCTGTATAAAACTGCAAGCTTTGAGTAACGAAGGCACCGGCTGATCAATATTGATGACCGTTTCGACTGGCAAATTGTTTTGTCGAAACAATCGGGCGACCTCATAAGCCATAATCCCTCCCAAAGAATAACCAGCCGTTATGATTTGAGAAGCTGGCGACCAATTTAAGGATGCTTCGGTGATCGCGTCTGCATAATTAGTGGCGATCAGGTTGATGTCGCCTTCGTTTTGTGATTCCAAATTCGCAGCAGGCATGGGACCGGTCAAGTAAGGCGACTCAACCATCGCAACCATGAATTCACTTAGAATTTTGTCGGTCAACAACGACTCGTACATCATGCAGCCACCTCCAGCAGGGTGAAACAACAGCAACCAGCGTTTGGATTTGACATTGGACTGTTTCAAGACGGTAATCAGTGGCTTGTCTGGTGAACCTCCAGATTGACCGGCTTGCGATTCGATATACTCTGCAATTGAATTCAGTGTGGCTTGCGATCCAATCACTGCGCTTCCTATTCGCAGGTCAGTAAACGTCCGCCGCAACTCGGTAATCAATGAGATTGCTCCTAGGGAATCACCTCCTGCTTGGGCAAATGGGTGCTCATCATTTTCGGGGTAGTGTCCGGTCGCCACCTTCCAAGCTTCGCCAATTGTATTTTTGAGTTGAGAATCCCACTTTGGTTTAACCGTGGATTCGGGTATTACCAATCGTTTTTCTAGTAGCGCATGGTCGATTTTATTGTTGGAGGTAAGCGGAAAATCTTGCATGAAACAAAAACGACGAGGGATCATGTACTCTGGCAGCGAGGATGATATTTGATGTGTCAATTCGTCTGACAGATTTTGATCGCGGTCGGAATCAATCGCTTTGTCGGTGCAAACAAAAGCGACCAGCTGTGGGCTGCCTAGATCAATTTTTTTGACCACACAATTTTTTACTTGAGAATGTTCACGGATTGCCGTTTCGATTTCGCCCAATTCGATTCGGAAGCCGCGCAGTTTCACCTGCGCGTCGCGGCGACCACAAAAAACAAGGTCTCCGTTGCCATCCCAATAAGCCAAGTCGCCGGTACGGTAGGCCCAGTCACCATCACATGCTGGGCAATTCGAAAAAGCCTCGGCTGTTTTCTCGGGACGATTCCAGTAGCCTTGAGCCACACAGTCCCCACTTAGGTAGATTTCGCCGATTTGATCGGGCTGCTGAATCTTCTGCCCCGATTCATCGACAAGGAAACATCGCATATTGTCAATCGGCTTTCCGATCGTCAATGTACTGCCGGGCTTCAACTCAGAATACGTACTTGTGATCGTTGTTTCGGTGGGCCCGTAACAATCGACCAATCTAATTTTGTTGGAATCGACTGCGGAAAACCAGAGCTCAACATCGGTTTTACTCACGGCTTCGCCGCCAATGATTGCCAAGCGTACCGATTCCGGCAGCGAGTGGGTCGCTAAAGCTGGCAAGATCGCTTGCCATAGTGCGGTGGGTAAATCCAGAATGGTAATTTTATTTTCTTCTACCCATTGCCAGAAATACTCAGCTGATTCGCAGACTATGTCACTGGGAACATACAAGGTGGCGCCAGTTTGTAGGCTGCCCCAAATTTCCTCGATCGAAATATCGAACCCGGGCGAAGAGATTTGCATACAGTGATCACGAGGGCCAACACCAAATTCTTTGACAAACCATTGGTACTGATTGTCCATCGCCCTCCAGTGAATCGGCACTCCTTTGGGTCGTCCTGTCGAACCCGAAGTGTAAATCATGTAGACGAAGTCGTTATCCTGATGCGGTATCAGACTGGACAAGTCAATTCGATCGAGGCCTTTGGTAGCCACCATGCCCGAATCGAGCTGCGAAGCGATCGTCTGCTCCACATCAATGATTTCGATCTGGTCGCTTGCACTGGCCAAGCGTGCCGCATTGGCTTGGTCGGTCAACACAGTCTGCGTCTGCGAATCTTGCAGTAAAAACTCTATTCGACTGATTGGATTTCGCGTATCAATCGGCACGAAAAAACCGCCCTGTAGCCACACCGCCAATTGGCTGACGTATAGCCAATAACCTCGCGGTAACAAGATCACCACTGGCAGATTTGTTTGAGACAAAACGGACGCCAACCGTTTCGCATCGTCGAGCAATTGACTTGCAGTAAAGTCTTTGCCCTCAAATCTGACGGCAAGTTTTTCACCAGCAGGCACTCCGGCGTCATTGAACGCGGCGGAGTTCTTGTAATGGGAATCGTTAACCACAGTCAATGAATTGCAATGAGAAGAATTTTTGAGTCGAATTCACTATCGCCATAGGACTTGGACATAAGCTTAATCCAAAATGAAAATGTGTTTGTTCAGCAAGCTTACGCACCAACGCGTATCAAAGTCTCACTCCGAGCCGACTCGTTTACGATTCGACTTGAAGTTTCAAAAATCTGACTAACCGAAATAGTTCTTTCACAGTGCGCCGCGTTCTACGCAAATGCTCTATCAAGAACCATTTCAGTTACCAGTTTCAAGGTTCGGTTTCGTTTAGGAAACCGGAGTCAAGCTCTCTGTCTTGCAGAAGAGTTTCTTGAGTAATGGCAAGGCTTCGTCAGGCTTAGAATCCAACTCATGCATTAGCAGGATTTCTGCTGAAATTCCGAAGTCGAAGCCGTGAGTGTCGTAAAACTTCCTGATCTTTTCTTCCTGCATCTGCCGCATGGCGCCTTGGCTGGAAATCTTTGGAGCTCGCCAACCGTGTTCATAGTACGCAGCGATCAGGTGATCGAGATATACCTTGATCGACTCTTCTTTGTTGAGCGTTGGGATCAGACTTCGTTCAGGCTGGTAGTCGTGCTGCCATGTCGGTTCTTCGCCAAGAATTTCTTCGGCCATCGCCTCTGCCAAAACAGGGCTCTTGTGAAAACCGTCCCGGTAAGTTCCGCCAAGAATATACAAGCCTTCGATGGAGGTTTCTCCGACTAGCGGGAAGCCATCGGCAGTAACCGGTCGGTTGCCTGTACGTGTTTGCAGTAAATTGGAGCGATAGAGAGTCGGATTGATCTGCTCAATACCACACTCCAACAAGAAGTGTACGATGCCGGTCATCGGCAGTGTCTGCGGTCGCAAATACACATCATTAGAAGCACCTAAATACAACGAGCCATCGTTTTGCGGCACGACATGCAGACCACAAGCGCCAGCTCGGTTGGGGGTGCGAACAACTTTTCGGATCGGGTTGTTGGGAACCTGCTCAATGTTTGCGGAAAAACCAACGCCTGGGAACAAATGTGGAATTCGATCTGCAAGATCTGGGTGCGCGTCCAAAAGCTCCTGTGTGAATGCGCCTGCTGCCAAAAGGCACTTTGACGATTGGACCGTTTCAGAATTTTCCAGATCTACGACAAATCCTGCACCTTCTTGGTAGAAGCCAAGGGCCTTTTGCTCAACAAATTGAACCCCACGTTGTTCCAGAAGCGACCGAACTACAGACATGAATCGTCTTGAATCCAAGGACCCTTCATTCGGAATGACTAAAGAGCGTAACGGACGCAGATTTTCATTGGGGTTAAAGCCTTCAATGTCTCTCGGGTCGATTTCCTCGTACGGTTCGTCAAAACGCTTAAGCGCTG
>CAZKTR010000237.1:4330-5574 GCA_964555525.1 uncultured Pirellulaceae bacterium | reverse complement strand
ACCTTGAGTCGAATCATGTTCTTTTGTAACGCCTTTGTTAGTAGCGGATGGCCTTCAAGATGGTGAACGAAAGCGGCCAAGGACTTATGCAGCGAAGCATCGAGTCCCGATGCAGAGTTTTTATGATGTTCAAACCAGTCAGCGATGTCCTTCAGGGGAATGATGTCGCTAAATAGGTAAGCATGAGAAAACGCGTTGAAGACGGCACTGAAAGTAGTTGAATCGATCTGGACTCGGGCTCGTAGCATTCCGCTGACCAATGCCTTTAATGGTTCAGCAACCGTCCACCCATTTGCGTGGCCCAGTTGCGTGCCGGCTAGCTGGAATACTTTTGAACGGATCTTAGGCGGCGCGGCGAGAATTTGTTGGCCGGCGGTTGATTTCGCAAAGTCCGCTGGTTTGGTGGTCTTCGCTTTTAGGTGAGCCTGCAGAAGCTTTTCCGCTTGGTGTTTCGTTTGGTCGTCGGATCTTTCTGTAGCCATTTCGAATGCTGTGGATATTGGAAGAGAGGTGTTCTGTACCACTTGGGTGTTAAGGTAGCCGAATCGACGCTGGCAATCGCGGATTCAAATCATGTTTTCGTCCACGTCTCTATCGTTTACAGGTGGAAGGCCTAAACTCTGGCGAGCCCAGCTGCGACTGTAGCGTTAACGTAAATTAAGCTTGGGTTCAGCCGCCGGCCAATGGGATCATACGTACGAAGGAGATTCGAGTGTCGGTACGGACTTCGATTTTTTGGTCGAGCGACTCGGTTTGCTTGTCGTCAACGACGATTAAGACCTTGTTGTCCTGGTATGCTTTGATTGCGAATTCGTAGGCGTCTTTCCAATCGATCGACTTTCGTGTTCGTGGTGTTTGCGGATTGAGCGTTCGTTCGGTTTCGGTAGGCGGGACAATCCCGCCGAACACAGGGCTTGGTGCTAGGTTTTTATCCTGAACCTGTTGGTAGACGCGGCTTCGGATAAGTTCGCGAACGGTGATTTGTTCAGTTAGGACATCAAGCGAAAATTCTGCCAAGGCTTTGCCTGCCAGTTCTTCGTCGCGAATTTGGATGGTGATCATGAAACTACATTTTGAGAGGGGGAAACTTCAACGTTCTGTATGGTCGTCATTGCACTAAGGCGATGAGCCTGAGGTTTTGTGCATTCGAGAGTGGAGTTCCGCGTTGTAATCGGTCGCGTACTGACGGGCTCTTTTGAGTAAGCGGCGGTGGTATTGAGATTCGATTACGTCGGAGGTTCCAG
>CAZKTR010000237.1:0-4230 GCA_964555525.1 uncultured Pirellulaceae bacterium | reverse complement strand
TGGGGTGTAATGATTCTAAGGGTTTTATTGGGTTGGAAATATAACAAATTGGCTTTGAAATTACTGACTTTCATTTGTTGAAACCTACTCTTTCGGTGTGTCGCAGCGATTTTTTGCGATTAAGAAGTATTTCCGCCTGCCAATTTAATTTAGTTACCGCCATGCCAGCTCAATTAACCGATTCGAAAACTACTTGGTTTTTAGCCGATCTATCCGAAGACACGAGTTCAAATGGTGTGCCAGTCGAGGTTCCATTTTTGGTCGGTCGGCGAGATGGCGCGAACATGCTCTTGAACTGCATCAGTGTTTCTGGAAAACACGCCGAACTCGATTTGAAGGATGACAAGTTATGGATTAATGACCTGAAGAGTACCAACGGCACTTTCGTCAATGGTACTCGTATTTCGGATGCAACCGAGTTAAAAGACGATGACATCGTTCAATTTGGGTCGATGGTTTTTCGAGTTGATCGAAAAGGAGCAAAGTCAGCCGGCAAGCGGTCGGAAATGCAGACACTCGAGTCGGATATTCCAGAATCAGCTCAAGGCCGTTTTGCTCGTTTGTTGCGAGTGGGTGTCGTTCCGTTCTTCCAGCCGGTTTTCGATCTAACTGCGGACGAGCCCCGGCTTAGAGGTTACGAAGTGCTCGGTCGTGGTCGGTTGCCTGGGTTGTGTACTCCAGATGAAATGTTCACCGCTGCAAAGGAAATGGAAAAGACTGCCGAGTTAAGCGAGTCGTTACGTAAACGCGGGATCGAAATTGCCGACGTTAATTTTTCGTCGGGAAAAATGATTTTTGTAAACACTCATCCATCGGAAATCAGTTCGGATCGACTAGGGGAATCTCTTGCCAGAATTCGTGCCATCCATCCCGACCGAAATTTTACAATCGAGTTGCCTGCCGCTATTTTGGAGATGCCCGAATCGATGTCGGTTATTAAGGCTGCCACCGAAGGAATGAACATCGATCTTTCGATCTATGGATTTCATGCAAAATCAATTCGCTTGGACGATTTGCAACGTTTGGCTCCGAAGGTGGTAAAGTTTGCTAGTAGCCTCATTCGTGATATCTCAAATGCAGATTCAGTCAAACAGAAACTAGTTGCGTCGATGGTTAAAATGTTGATTGAACTAGACATCCAACCAATGGCTGAAATGGTGGAAACTGCCGCGGAACACGAAGTATTAAAACGACTTGGTTTTCAATTGGCACAAGGTTTTTATTACGGACGGCCGAGTTCGGTTGACGATTGTCTTGAGCACCAAGGCGCTGGACGTCCAGTATCGAATTCGGAACCTGTTGAGTCCGGTGACCAAGACTTAGGGAGTTGTGAAGCTCAGACTGATGAGGTTGCCGTGGAGCCTGCCGAGAATTTTCGTAAGCAAAACAGTGGTGTCGATGCTAGCGTTAAATGGCTGTTGAGACAGCCGTCTGATAATTACACGATCCAAATAATGGTTACCTCGTCAAAGAGTATTGCAGTAGAGTACGTTGGTGGGCAAAGTGAACCGGGCGCGTTTAAGATTGTGCCAGGAATGGGCGCACGTTGCCATTTGTTTTCAGTGTTCCATGGAAATTTTAGCGATCGTGCAACGGCGAAAGAAGAGGCTGAAAAGTACAAGAGTTCAACCTGCTGTCCATTAGTGCGAAAGTTTACGAGTGTTCAGACGGAAGCAAAAAAGCGACTTGCGTAGTCGATTTAGACGAGTTGTTTCGGGGGTTCTAAGGTGGGTGACTGAATCTAAGGTCCCGTCGCTATATCGCTGGTCCCGTCGCTATGTCACTGCGTGCAAAAACTAACCTATGGCAACCTTTAGGCTATAGATTTCTAAGTTTAGCGAGGCAGTCGAGTGTGTTTTGCATGTCCGCTGGAAACGGCGCTTGGACTGTCTGGCGCTGTCCAGTTTCGGGATGGGCGAATTCGATTTGGTGAGCGTGAAGTGCTTGACGGTCTAGGATTATTTGAACATCGTCATCGTTACGAGTGAGATCCTTCAATGCTAGGCTGGCTCGACCACTGTAAAGTTTGTCGCATAGCACAGGGTGTCCGGTGTGAGCCATGTGGACGCGAATTTGGTGAGTGCGACCAGTTTTTGGTTTGACACGAACCAGTCCAAACCCGCGAAAGCGTCGCTCGACTTCGTACACGGAAACCGCTTCGCGGCTGGTCGAGTGGTTTTCGCGGATCGCTTTTTTCTCTCGTTGATAAGGGTGGGCGCCGATGGGTTTGTTGATCAAATCACTGTCGCGATCGGGCGCCGGTGTGACGATCGTTAGGTATTCTTTGTTGACCGTTCGTTGTTCGAATTGGGACGCAAGCCCCCGGTGGGCGCTATCGGTTTTGGCGATCAAAATCACTCCGCTGGTATCACGATCCAACCGGTGGACGATGCCAGGCCGAGTTGGGCCGCCAACGGAGCTGAGGTTTGTAAAGTGAAATGCCAAGGCGGCGGTTAGGGTGCCCGACCAGTGGCCTTTGGCTGGATGGACTACCATCGCGGGCGGCTTGTTAATTGCGACCATGTGTTCGTCTTCAAACAGCACGTCCAGTGGGATGTCTTCGGGTAGAGATCCTTCGGGGCTGACTGAAGGAAGCGAGAAAGTAATCTTTTGATCGGTCTTTACGCGGGTGGAGGATTTTGCGGAGCTGCCATCGATCAGCACATCACCCGCAGCGATCGAACGTTGGATTTTGACTCGACTGAATTTCGGAAAGTGTCGTCGCAAAAATGAGTCGAGACGTTCGAGGTCTTCGCTTTCGTCGACGATCATGGTCTCTTGCTTTGTGGGTGTCGTGTTCATTGGGAGGTGTTTGAGTTCTTGGCAATAATTAGCGTGAAAGACAACTTGGTTGCCGAGAGATGACTTTTAGCTCTCTGATAGCAACAGCTTAGTAAGACTAGAGAATTGCTGCGGATTGAGATGGTTTTTTACTAGGTATGTGTACCAGGCAAGCAGATCCAACAAAAGAAGTTTCGAATATCGTCTTTATTTTGCTCAGTTTCATACCACGCAGGCTGTCGTAGTGTTTAAAATCTAGACGGTTGAGCAGTGCGGAATCTATTGTTTGTCCAGCTATATCAAATCGTCAAGTCTCAGCCTTGCATACATGTTAGATATGATTGAATCGTTGGGAGGTGGCTAAATTTGCTGCTGCGGAGAAAGTTATGTCAAAAGAAAATCAGAAACTAGGCTATTGCTCTACCTGCGATATGAACGTACCGCATTGGAGAGGAAAGGCAAAGGGCTTGCAGGGAATCGTCTTTGGTTTAATGCAGAAGGTGCAGTTGGGACGCTGGCACTGCCTTAAATGCGAAAGGGTTCGATATTTTCTCCGTTTTGTCAATGATAACGCGGTTGATTATCGAATAGGTGACCCCAGCGATCCGATAGGTTCGTTCAACGTCGAGGAATGGCTATTCTCAGTTGATGATGATGAATTAGATTGCGGTTTGGATATAAGTTTGTCTATCGATGACAAAGTTCAGCAACCAATTCAAAGTAACGTAAAAAAAACTCAGTTTGCTGATTCAAGTAAGGATAAGCTTCGGGATGCTCAGCAAAGTGCGAGTGGCATGGCCCCCGAGGTTGCTGTGGCTGAGCCAGCTGGTAATTTTATCAAGGAAAAATCTTTGGCGGTCAAAGCGACCCGTATGAAACGCTTCACGGAGAAGTATCGTGACGCATTGGTGGACAGGATCTTGTCTGGCAAGGCTCGGATGAGTTGGCTGATTGCTGACGGGAAGTATACGGAAGCGGAACTAGTGAGTTGGATCGATGATAAGGCGAGGCGTGAGTCTATCGACGAGGATGAAACGATTGAGCTGGATGCGGTTCCTCGGCAGCATGATTAAAGTTAATGTAGCGAAGGATTTTCTGAGCTTGTTGGGCTGATTGAAGTTGAAGTCTAAGGGCTAGTTGGTAAAAATTGAAAGCGTATTGGGAGAGAACGGTGAGTATCGTTCTGTTGAAGTCAAAACTCAGAAGTATCGGACGATCTTGATGAAGTTTATTGAAATGAATGGTACGACGTTAGAGGCGATTGTTGAGTCTGATGAACTTCGTGGCCCTGATCTTTCTAGTGCCGGTGTCACTCCGGAGTCGATTGTTCGGGTAAATGAACAAGGTGATATTGAAATTCGCCGGGCAAATAAGTGGTCGGTGATTGGTGGCTTGCTGGGGAATTTTGAAGACCGCGTGAAGCGAGTGACTGGTTTTGACTGGGTTTGA
>CAZKTR010000236.1:0-5673 GCA_964555525.1 uncultured Pirellulaceae bacterium | reverse complement strand
GGTCGAGCAGGTTAAATCGAACGTAAAGCTGGCCGTGGCTGGTTCGGAGAAACCCGGGTGGAACGTCGATGAAACGATGGTGGTTAGGTGTTTTCTAGCATATTTAATCACTTACTTTTTCGAGACTCGATTCGAATTCACGCTGTGATTGATTCAAAACAATACATGAACACTGGCATAAGCTTCGGGCAGCAGAGTGCGCGATGGCTGGTTGCAAGATTGTTGATGAAATCATGTTTGCTGGCGGTTGGTGTTGCGTTTTTGCAAATAAGCTTCGTTGGCGGGCAAGTGCAGGCTCAGCCAATCTTTCGGACGCCTCAGGCAGCAAGCCCGGTCGTGGCCCCTAAGTTGCAGTTGACGGCTCCAAGTAATTTGAAAATGGCGCCGATCCGAAACGTGGGCTTGGGAGAAGTTTCTTCGTCGCCTTTTCAATTGCCGCAAACCGAGCAACCACGTGGTTTTTTTCAGCCAACTCCCGCTGTGCAGAGTGATTCAGTCCGGGGACAAGAGTTGCGTGAAGTCGGTGCGGATGGATCGTTTTTGCCAACCGATCGTAATAGTGAATTTGAGCCAAACCAAGCCGAAGCGATAATCGACTTGCCGGGTCTTGATTTGTCTGCGTTGGGATTAGAGATTCAAGACCAGCTAGGCGAACAAGATAGTGTTTTAGGTACAGGTAGTGGAGACCTTGAGCAGTTGCCGTCGTCGTTAGGGGAAGCGGACGTACCGCAGCGGCGCCCCGACAATGTCCATCGTGAGCAAGTGGTTGAGAACTACCCCGATGGTCAACCGCGGTTGTTACGCACCGTTGCGCTTGATCGCGATGGCAATTACTACAACGATGGGCCTTGGGTGGTGAAGGATCGTGAAGGCAAAGTTGTGGCAGCAGGGACTTATCGTAAAGGCGTCATGCAGGGCCAATGGGCTCGGCGTCATACGTCTGCCGAAGGTGGGATGTTTACCGAGAAGCCCTTTACACTGTTTCAAGGGCCCTACGATTCGGTGGCTAAATTCAAAGCCGGCAAGTTGGACGGGCAGTGGATCGTTTACGATCGCGCCCATCGTTCGATTTTTGAAATCGGCTACAAAGATGGAATCCGAGACGGATTGGCGACTTGGTTTTATCCGGATACTACCAAAATGCGGCAAGCAACTTTCAAAGAAGGCGTGCTGGACGGTGAAGTTGCTGAATGGGACGAAGATGGCCGTTTGGTTTCGAAAGAATATTATCGTGAAGGCCGCAAGCTGATTCGCAATACTTCGTTTTACCGTCCGAAGGTTCCTAAGGAAGAGTCCTACTACCTAGACGTGCAGTTAAAGCAAAAAGGATTGGATAACTGGTGGGAAGCTAAGCCAGCTCCTTACCTAGCCAGTGGTGAACGAGTTCAAAACGGCCAAGCCCGCGGTTGGTATTCGAATCAGCAGTTGCAATACCAAGGGCAGTTTCGAAATAACGAGCCGGTTGGGCGGTTTTTCTGGTGGCATGAGAATGGCAACCGTAGCACGGTTGGCCAATTCAATCGAGCTGGAGATCGAGCTGGGCGTTGGATTTGGTGGCACGAAAATGGCATGAAAAAAATAGAGGGAAGCTATAAGGACGACCAGCCAAGCGGCGTGTGGCGGTCTTGGGATAAAACAGGCAAGCTGATTAAAAACAAAGATTACGACAACTTGCCTGACCAGCAGGAAGGTCAAATCAATCCGTTGGACGGCTTTAGTGCTCTTGAAGAGAATTCTGATGAAGGCGCGATCGAAGGCATAATGGAAATTGAATCCGACGATCGGGTTATGCAAGATAACGCAGGGCCAGCGATTGGGGCCGGCTTGATTGGAGAGGACGGGATCGAAGAGGATGGCTTGTTACCTCTGCCTGAAGGCGATTCACAAGGTGTGGATCCTGAAAGACGCCCCGATGGAGCGAGTCGGCCGTTGGATGAAGAGGGATTCGAATTGTTGCCGCCAGCGTTAGCGGTCGAAGGTGTTGAGGAGGACGAGCCCGAAGTTGAGTACACCGATGAGTCTGTTAATCGTAACGTTGGCGCCACACGTGAACGCATCCAGGTCGATCCGGAGGCTTGGGGGCGGCAAGTTGGCGACGAAAAAGTTACGACCGACGAGGCAGTGAGTGTCGTGGAGGAAACCACTGTTATCGAAAACGGTGAAATCGACGATGCCGCAGAAGCGTTTGATTTGGGTGATTTGTTCGAGTAGCAACCGACGGCCTTCGGTCTGACCGAAAAATGCCAGTAGCTCCACGCAACTAAGCACTCTTCCAATCGACAGCTGACAGCTTTGCCAATGCCAGTTGCAAAGCATGAGTGCCCAATCGCGAACCACCTTGAGCCGCGACGGCCAAGTAGAGTTGATGAGCGAGTGCCAAACCGGGCAGCGACAAGCCCAGTTTTTTTGATTCACTGAGCGCAATGCCGATGTCTTTGATGAAGTGCTCGACAAAGAAACCGGGATCAAAATTCTTATTGATGATGCGCGGACCAAGGTTCGATAACGACCAGCTACCAGCGGCCCCACTACTGACGGATTTCATCACTGTTTCCAAATCCAGTCCCGCTTTATGGGCATACAATAACGCTTCGCAAACGCCGATCATATTGGTTGCGATCAACGTTTGGTTGACCATTTTCGTATGTTGCCCGGCGCCGGCAGCGCCTTGAAGGACAATCGTTTTTCCCAAGATTTCAAGTAACGGTTGAAGACCCGCCACCACTTCCGCCTCGCCTCCGATCATGATCGACAACGTTCCTTGCTGAGCGCCGACGTCTCCACCGGATACCGGAGCGTCGATCGAGTGGACGCCTTTGGCTTTTGCTGCTTCGGCAATTTCAATCGCCAACGAAGGGTCGCTGGTGGTCATGTCAACGATCACCGAACCAGCCTTTGCCCCAGCCAAGGTACCCGCTGGCCCTAGATGCACTGCTCGCACGTCACTTGGGAAACCGACGATCGAAAAGGTCACGTCACTGCAACTGGCAACCTCTTCTGGCGATTCGCACCAGGTGGATCCTCGCTGGACCAACGAATCTGCTCGGGCCTTGGTTCGGCTAAAGACGTTTGTTCGGTAGCCGGCGTCCATTAAGTTGGAGCACATGCTGAGCCCCATGACGCCGGTTCCGATCCAGCCGATTGATGTTGATTCAGGGGTGATTGGACTCATTGTTCGAACTTGTTAGCAAAGGTGGTAGGTTTTCAATGCCCTGTGAAAAGAAAATTGAAATTTCCTGTGTGTAGGTTTAGACTTAAGCCGGTCTACTTTGTTTGATAGGTGCTTTGATGAAGCTGAATATCCTTAAGTCTGCAATGGTTTGTGTGGCTTGTCAATTGACCACAGCACTCCCCTGCTCTGCAATTCCGGTTCCTCAGGTTACCGAAGCCCCACAAATTGATCCTATTGCTGCGAACGATTCCACTGAAAATTTGTTTCAAAGGGCTGTCGAACGAATTAAAGTCCACGACGATTTGATCGTTGAAGCGTTCAAACAAACGCATGATGGGTGGAGCAGCGACGAGGTGGTGCTACAAGACGATTTGAACGACAAGTTTTTGAAGGCTTGTGAAACGAAACTCGCTGCCGTGGGCGTGAAGGATGCCAAACCCTCCGCCTTGAACTGGCGCTTACTGGCGTTACGAAAGGCTGGCAAGTTAAAGGTAAAGTCAACCAAGCGGACGTCTATTAAAACGGAGTCGGCCACCACGGCAGGATCAGGCAATGCGGTGGTTCAAGACGCGGCGGAGATCGCTGCTCTGGCCGAGATTGCGATGCGATCGATGCAAGATAAGAGTAAGGTGTCGAGTGACCGGATCATGACCGACCCGGCGTTGCGAAGCGAGTTCGAGGCGATTGTTGCCAAGCTGAACCCGAAAGCCGATTTGTACCTGACGCGTAAAGCTGCCTTTCAATTGCGGAAGACTCGTCGGTTGCAACCGGAGTTGATCTCGCGGTTGGCCGATTGGGGACGTGAGGTGAAAGTTTATGCGATTGACGATTTGCGGAAAAGCGTCGATTCGGTAGATGCCCATCCGGGCGTTTACATTTTCCGTGATCAAACCGGTTACTTGTACATCGGTCAAACCGAAAATTTGCGCAAGCGGATGAGCGAGCATCTAGAAGAATCTCATAACGCCTCTTTGGCAAGTTATTTGAAATCGGACAAGGATGCGACGGTAGAGTTGCATTCGTTTGACCCTAAATCACGGGCGAAGGAAGTTCGTGTTCGCCGGGCTTATGAATCGGAGTTGATTCGTAGCCGTAAACCGCGTTTTAACGTGCTGCCGTAGATTGGGCGTGGCCAGGTAGTCTCCATACGTCAAAACCAAACGAAAACGGTAGCCAAAGCGTTTCTACAACTCCGTGAAGGACATTGCCCGCATTGTCGTTATGTTCCGTACAAAATAATTTGGAATTGAGCGTGATTTCACATTTTTTACTAGTTCTGGAAATGACTTGTGTCAGGCTACGATGGGTAGGAAGCGATACGTTCAGAGAGGCTCTATATGAATCCGCAGATTTTCGAAGCTTTGAATCCACCAGCACTCACTATCCAGCAACACATTGTTGTGGAGCAGCAGCGTTTTCCCGAAGCCACAGGTGAATTCTCTTTTCTGCTTTCTGGTTTGACGTTAGCCACGAAAAAGATCCAGGCCCAAGTTCGCAGTGCCGGAATCAACAACATTTTGGGTGAATTCGGCGAAGTCAACATTCAGGGGGAATCGCAACAGATTTTGGACGTGTACTCTAACCGAGTCATGATCGAGAGTCTTTCAAGTCGAAAGAGCGTTGGCGTTATCGCGTCTGAAGAAGAAGACGAAGCGCGGCTGCTGAACGACTCACCAGCGGCCAAGTACGCAGTGATCTTTGATCCGCTGGACGGATCGTCGAACATCGATGTCAACGTAAGTGTTGGAACGACCTTTTCGATTGTTAGACGTCCCGATGGTGCTACTGGCGACGATCCAAATCAATGGGTCTTGCAAAAGGGCACCCAGCAAATCGGCGCTGGCTATGTTGTCTACGGCTCATCGACCGTCATGGTCTATACGGTTGGCAACGGCGTCCATGGTTTTACACTCGACCCGAGTATCGGTGCATTTGTTTTGAGTCATGAGAATATTCGAATGCCAAAGAAAGGCAAAAGTTACTCCGTCAACGAAGCGTACATGGATGATTTCCCGTCGAATTACCAGAACTACATCAATCATTTGAGAAGTGGTGATGCAGGGAGTTATCGTTCACGATACATCGGATCGATGGTAGCTGACTTTCACCGAACTCTTTTGCGAGGCGGAATCTTTATCTATCCACCAACCGAAGCTCATAAGTCGGGAAAGTTGCGTTTGCTTTATGAAGCCAACCCGATCGCGATGATCGCAGAACAGGCTGGGGGTTTTGCGACGAATGGTGGAAAAAGAATTCTTGAAATTGACCCGCAAGAGGTCCACCAACGCACTCCGCTAGTCGTTGGTAGCCAGCATGAAATGGAACTGTTTCGGGATTTTGTCTAACTGGACAAAGGTCTCACAGACTCGCAAGCGCCGAAGCTAATTTGCTTGACACGACGCCGTGATAGAACCTGGAGAAGTTAATTCAGATATCGAATCGGCTAATCGATTTATCGGCAATCCGGGGCAATTCGTGTTTGATTGGGAGTAAGATCAATC
>CAZKTR010000235.1:0-5678 GCA_964555525.1 uncultured Pirellulaceae bacterium | reverse complement strand
GCACTTTCAATGTTAAGAGGACTCGATTTGTTCGAAATCCCCTACAATAAAGCTCTGGAAATTAGCCAACATGAATCCTGCCGAACAAGAAACACGCGAATTGTCCTCGAATTCAAAACTCGACCAGATCCTCGATCAGTACCTCAACGACATGCAACAGGGGCGAGCCTGCAGTCGCGCGGAACTGCTGGCCAAACACCCCGACTTGGCGTCCGATCTATCGGAGTGCCTCGACGGGATCGAGATGATTGCTGGGCTGGATACGTGTTCAAACTCGGTCCCCCAACAGATGGGCGATTTTTCGATCAGTGAACCGATTGGCCAAGGCGCGATGGGCGTCGTCTATCGAGCCGAACAAATATCGCTCAAACGCCCCGTCGCGTTGAAGGTGTTACGGTACGCGGCGTCCGGAAAACAAGCATCCAAGCGTTTCGAACGCGAAGCGGAGCTAGTCGCTACGCTCCAGCATCCTCACATCGTTCCCGTTTACGCGTTTGGTCAACACGAGAGCCTGAACTATTTCGCGATGCAACTGATCGACGGCGAAAGCCTCTCGCAGTGGAGCGCTCGCCCGGAAACCGAACGTGACCCTAAAACGCTGGCAACTTGGGTGGCTCAAGTCGCACGAGCCCTTGCCCACGCTCACGGCCGCGATATCGTTCACCGCGATATCAAACCATCCAACTTACTAAAAGACAAACAAGGAAAAATCTGGCTCACTGACTTTGGTTTGGCCCGGCGTTTTGACGATGTCCGGATGAGCATGACAGGTGCGATGCTGGGCACGCCCAACTATATGAGCCCCGAACAGGCTTCGCCCGGGCGACACCCTATCGACTATCGCACCGACATCTATTCGCTGGGTGCGACGCTATTTGAATTGTTGACCGGACGAACCGTATTCCAAGCCGACACGCCTCATGCTGTACTGGCTCAAGTGTTAACCGAAGATGCTCCGTCGCTCAGCGAATCGATTCCCGGTTGCTCGCGTGATTTGGAAACGATTCTGATCAAATGCCTTGCCTCAGAACCCATCGGTCGCTATCAAACGGCAGACCAACTTGCCGATGACCTAGAAGCGTTCGTCGCCGACCGCTCGATTAAGGCTCGCCGTCCCGGCCCGATCGAACGAGCGACTCGCTGGCGACGACAAAATCAAAAAGCGGTATCGTGGGCGACTACCGCAGTTGCGGCGGCAATCAGCCTGTTGGCAATCGGACTGGCGACTTGGTCAAGCTGGAAAAGCTCTCACCAAGGCACTTTGAAAATTGATTCGGATGAAGGCCCGTTCGTTGGTCGCTTGATTAGTGAAGATGGCGAAGCCACCCCCGCGTTTACGATTCCGACTCAGCAAAAAATCGCAATCGACGCCGGGCAATATCAATTGCAAATGTGGACTGGCGGCCGTTTCGGGGAAAGCCAAGACCTGTTCGTTGATCGTGGCCAGCATACAACGATCAGCACGAAGCTTCCCGAACTGGGCGCTTTTCCAGACCGGACCGTCGAGGGCATTCCGCAAGCTTGGCGGCGCCCCGTTGGTGACGCCATCGTATTGTTTCACGAAAAAGGCATTACCGCGGTCGACGGAACCACTGGCAAAGACCTCTGGACAACGGATGCTGCGGACATCATCAAAAATGAATCCAAACCTAAGGCATCCAAACGTAGTTTAACGGCCGAAGAAAAACTGGTCCGTTCTTTTCACTGGAACTGGAATCGTAACCAAGTTCGTGACTACACCGATGCTCGCATCCCACGGATCACCGATAGTTTTCCTGATGTCAACTCCGACCAAACAGCTGATTTATTGGTCGCCTGTCAGAAACAACCGATCTTGTTTGCGCTTGATGGCGCTAGTGGCAAGCGAATCTGGCGATACGGTGCAGTACCGACACTCGACAAAGATGACAAAGGCTTTCAACATTCACGAACCGGTTGCCTAGGTCAGGCGCAGTTGATTAGCGACATCGATAACGATGGAGTCGTGGATGTCATCGCATCCTTCTACAGCTCTGACTACAGCTTTGGCGATCGGATCTATCGCTGGCAGGACGCCATCTCAGGTAAAACGGGTAAGCGAATCTGGCGGTTGGAAATGCCAGAAACGTGGTTCGATCCCAAGAATTTACTGCTCCCCAGCAGCCATATTTCCTTCGGCGAGAAGCGCGATTTTCGGCACAGGAGTGCATCCGGTACTAGTTGGCAATACCGAAACGAACCTGCGTTTCGCAGGTCTCGCAATCAAGACACCCCAATCATGTCATGGCCATCGCAGCTAGTGCGATCTTCCAATAACACGCAGGCTTCAACTGACTTAATTTTTACTATTTGCGGATCGCGTTTGACTTGCGTTCGAGCCATTGACGGAAAGCCAAGCAAGTTCAACGCAGGCAAGCCGTTGGAACTCGGTTTCTTCTGTGCTCTAGCTCCAGTCTTAGTCCAAAACAACACCGGACAACCGATTGGGCTGCTACTTTGCGAACAAGTCGCTTTGCCAGACAAAAACACCAACACACCGGCACAAACTCGATTCACAATGCTGTCGACCGAAACTGCCAAATCGCTCTGGCAATACGATGCCGTTTGTGATCCTGGCTATACAGGTGTGACTCCTGACTGGCCTTTAGTCGAAGACATCAACGGTGACGGGATTCCGGAGATCATTATCGGCGACGGTGCGGACTTGGAAAAAGCGTTCTACCAGGGAGCCTCATGCTTGGCGTCACTGCAAACGCTCGATGCGATTTCAGGAAAGCCGTTGTGGCAGCCGCACCAGCGAGCGAAAATTCGCGGCCAAGAACGTCAAGTGCATAACTTACTTACGGGCCCGGATGCTGATGGTGATTCGTGGAAAGACATATACGTTGTCTCGCCGATGCATCAGAACGCAACATCTACCACACCCGTTAGCATCTTTATCGACGTCGTATCGGGAATGACGGGGCAACGTATCCGAACAATTCAATCCCGGCTCCCAACTGCCGACGAAGGAATTGATCTGCAAACGCCACGTTGGTGGGGAACGTCGTCCGACGGTAGTCCCCAAATGCTGGTTGCTACGAAAGATTTCGATGGACAGAGTGAACGTCAAAGTACGTTTCTGATACCGACTGGCACAGGAGAGATCACTCATATTGGGAATCAGCTAGAACATCCCTTTTTGATCGAAACAACCAACGGCCAAAAGAACTTGCTGGCCCACAAACCGAGGAACCGCAACAACATTGCCGCGACCGGACAGTTGATTTCGATAGAGTCTCGATCACGACAGGCTTTTAAAACGATTGGCCAAAAGTACCGAACAATTGACGATTTGGACGGCGACGGCGTCAAAGACTTGGTGAGCCAACGACAAGGACTCCTGCGAGCTTTGTCCGGAAAAACGGGGGAAGAACTATGGCTATCTGAAATGAAAATTGGTTCCCAAGATGTGGTTCCGGCGGGAGGTGATGTCGACGCAGACGGTGTCCAAGACATTTTAAATTGGAGTAGTTTTTACTACCGCGGATCGCATCGAAACAAATTAGATCTGCTTAGTGGGCGAACCGGGCAGAAACGATGGACGACAACAGTCGTAAACGACGACTCTGGTGCGAGGCCGGCTTGCTACTGCCGCGACTTGGATGTCGATGGAAACATGGAGATACTCATTTTGTATCGCCCTACAACCAGTCGGTTCCAAACCCGACCAAGCTTGCGGCTAGCTTGTTTTGATGGGCTAACTGGCGACTCTGAATGGGAACTAGAAGTTTCCCCTGCTGACTCAGAAGATATCTCACCACATCGTCAGCACAGATCACGACCGATCCACTTTGCGGATGTGAACTCCGATGGAAAACTAGAGATTGTTTGCTCGAGGTTTAGCTCTACCGACACTCAGCTGTTGTCCGTGTTCAACTGCAACGGTCAGAAACTGTGGGATCGGTCATTGTCAGACGTACCAGCTTCCTTCCCACTTCGTACGGAACTGATAGCAGTTATTGCTGGTTCCAACGTGCAAGGCATGCCAAAGCAGCCCCCCAAAATCGCCCGAGCGTCGTCGACCGAGAACAACGGTCAGCCCAAATGGACGGTGAGCCTCGACTGGTTTGATGGCGAATCTGGGAAACGCGTCTCAACCTGGTCGGGCGTTGGAAGGCTAAGACGATATCCACGTCTTTCAGGTGACCCACCGGGTATTTGGAACGGAATTCCATTCACAGTTCTTGATGGCAACAAAGCCTATACAGGGCTTTGCGTTCAAGATCGCAACTCGAACAAAATGGAGCTGGTCGTCTTGGACAGTTCATCTTCTCCCGCGACCGAGGTACAGCGAGTCGAAGTTGTTCAGCCTGAAAATGTCGGCCGGGGCTATGCGTGGACTGGCCAATTCTTGGTTGAAGACATCAACGCAGATGGACGTACTGACGTCGTGTACCACGACGGCAATGACTTGGTTGCAAAAACGCTCGTTGACGGGAAAGAAATCCGCCGCCGCGCCGTCCCCGCTGACTGGCGAACGCTGCGAGAAATCGACATGGCTCGACAACAACTACTACTGCACACTAGTCTGGATAATGACAGACGAGTTAAATTGATCAACCTTGAAACTTTTGAGACTTGCTGGGATTTGCAGATTCCTGCGAATCTGGCGTTTGAAGCTTCATTGCAAGCAAACAAGCACGCGACGCAAGACTCTCCTGATATTCCTCACATGCTTTATCAAGCCGTCAACCAAGGCGTAAATAATCACTATGAAACAGTCGTCATGGCCGGTGTTTTTGACGAGTACCTGGGAGACGACACGAAGATTCGAAACAGCTTGGCGACCAATCCAACTATCGGCATACCTGGTCTAGATGCGGACCCACGAATGATCGAGTCTTTGCCATGGTCTGGCGGTAGGTTAATTGAGAAAGGCGTGTATGAATTGCTTGCCAGTGCCTTGCTGGTCGCGATGGGTGCAATCGTTTTCCCTTTCTTGTTCCTGCAACGAATGTTTCGGCATAGCAACTGGAGCCTACAAACGTTTTTGCTACTGCCATTGGCGTTCGTCATCCCGTATTACGCACTGCAACTGCCGCTCGTATACGCTGGCCGCTCGCTCGGTCAAGACTGGGTCGCCTCCTTTGGCCAATCCGCATGGGTTGGAAAACTGATTGTCGCAAGCTTGTTCCTGCCTGTGATTTCATTCTTTTGGAGTCTAGTAAGCCATCTGTGGGCCAGTCGCTGGAGGTCGTTCATTATCATCGTCTTACTGACAGTTCTTTTTTCTGCGGCTATCGGTGCTTCCAGCTTGATAGCTAATATTCAGCGGTTTCCGTCCGGAAGCCGGCTCAACTTTGCCGATTGGGGACACGCTTATCTGCTGCCCTTCGGAATCTGGACGGCCGGATTTGGCATCCTTCTGCAGAAAGCGTTTGTGGCAGTCTGGCGATGGGGAAGGGGTGTTCTCAAGTTGATAAGTCGCAGCCCCAAGCCGTTGGAGGCAGCAAGTTGAACATCGCGAACCAACCGGATGATCCGAACCATTCTGACCCAAGTAGCTCTGGCTATTTAACAGACTACCGCGCTTGGCTGCGTCTAATGGCACGTTTACAACTGAACGAACGCTGGGATCACAAGTTTGACGCGTCGGATATCGCTCAGCAAACACTGTTGGAAGCATGGAAGGTCGAGTCGCAGTTTCGTGGCAACAG
>CAZKTR010000234.1:0-5686 GCA_964555525.1 uncultured Pirellulaceae bacterium | reverse complement strand
CGTTGGTTCACCATATCGCAACCACGCTTGAAGAATACAAGTCATGTCAGTAGTGTTGGTCGACATCGGAAACAGTGCGATTAAGCTGAGTTTCGTGTCCAAGGATGTTGCCAGTTCCAGTGACTCACTGCTGGACGATACTTGTAAGTCGCTAAAAATTGGTAGCTGGGCAGAGTTTGATTTCAAAAAGCTTCCCAAGGCGGTGCACGATTGGGTAACGTCTTGCGTTGACAAAGCAAAACTCCAAGAACTGTCCGATGCACTCGACGAAGTAGGTCGAACGCGAGATCAAATCCGGTCGGTGGATCATCGTTTGATCAATCTAGAGATTGACGTCGATGCCCCGGAAGCCGTCGGAGTAGACCGGTTGGTTGGATGTTTGGCGGTCGCTCAAAGGCTTGCTCTGGATGAATCGGCGATTGTGGTCGACGCGGGCACTGCCGTAACGATCGACATGGTAACCGGTAAAGGCGTGTTCCGTGGCGGTGTGATTTACCCAGGCGCGGACGCTTCATTTTTGCAACTCAATCAGCAAACCGCTGCCCTGCCCAACTTGGATTATGCCGCGCGGAATGAGATCGTGGCTACTTGGCAGGCAGAAGGTGCTGCTCCCAATCCTTGGCAACGCAATACCGCCACCGCCATCGTAAGTGGCGTGTACCGGGTGCAACTGGCAGGGTTGGCTCAGACAGTGTCTCAGTTCAGACAGGCACTGCCAAATTCGCTCGCCAGCAAATGTCGGATCGTGCTAACTGGGGGTGGTATCGAAGAACTTCTGAACGCCGGAGAAGTTTTAAACTGCCAACCTGACTGGATTGACGAAGCATCCATCGAGCCTGATTTGATTCATGCGGGCTTGTTGTTGATCTATCATCAAAACAATAGAATTTAATTTTTCAACCGATTTATCACTGACAATTTTTGTTGTGGAAGACTTTTATGCTATCGTCCAAATTCAAGAATCAACTGACTGAAACGCTCGGCTCCATTGAAGCTCAAGGGCTGTACAAACGCGAGCGTTTGATTGCTGGAGCGCAGTCGGTCGAGATCTCGGTCGTGTCAGGGGACTCTGTTGCCTCGGGGCAAGCATCGCCCGCAGCGGATTCGTCGGATGTGTTGAATTTCTGTGCTAATAACTATCTTGGTTTGGCGGACCATCCCGATTTGGTCGCTGCCGCCAAAGAGTCGTTGGATCAGTTCGGGTTTGGGATGGCGTCGGTGCGTTTTATTTGCGGCACGCAAACCTTACATCGCAAGCTTGAGCAAACGATCGCCAACTGGCTGGGCTACGACGATTCGATTTTGTACGCAGCCTGTTTTGATGCCAACGGAGGTTTGTTCGAGCCCCTGTTGACCGCCGAAGACGCCATCGTTTCCGATTCGCTCAACCACGCTTCAATCATTGACGGCATTCGTTTGTGCAAAGCCAAACGGTTTCGCTACGCCAACTCAGACATGGAAGACCTGAGAATTCAGCTGCAAGCCGCCAAAGACGCAGGGGCTCGGAATATCTTGATCGCCACTGACGGCGTGTTTTCGATGGACGGTTACATTGCCAACTTGCCGGCGATCTGTGATTTGGCCGACGAGTTCGAAGCGATGGTGATGGTCGATGATTGTCATTCGACAGGGTTTTTAGGCCCAGGCGGCCGCGGCACGGCTGCATTTCACGGTTGTGAAGGCCGGATTGATATCTTGACCGGTACGCTAGGCAAAGCACTCGGCGGCGCGATGGGTGGTTTTACTTGTGCCAGCCAAGCGGTAATCGATATGCTGCGTCAACGTTCGCGTCCGTATTTGTTTTCCAACAGCCTTGCTCCGTCGCTGTGCGGAGCCGCGATCAAAGCGATTGAGTTAACGCAGTCGAGCGTAGGTGACCAACTGCGAAAACAATTGTTCGAAAATGCTCAGCTGTTTCGTAGTGAAATGGACGCGGCAGGCTTTACGTTGCCTCCGGGCGAGCATCCGATCATTCCGGTGATGGTCGGCGATGCGGAGCTAGTACAAAAAATGTCGTCGGATTTGCTCGAGCGTGGTATCTACGTCGTGGGTTTCTTTTTCCCGGTCGTTCCTCAAGGCACCGCTCGGATTCGCACGCAAATGTCAGCCGCTCACACCACGGATCAAGTCAAGCAAGCCGTCGCTGCGTTCACTGCGGTGGCCAAAGAGCACGGTGTGGTGTAGCGAAAATATGGAGCGGATTTAGTGCGGTTGGTCTTTGGCCATTCGCTGTTCAAAGATTTTAAACATCCGCACTAAATAATTGCCGCCTCGCTTGATCGTTGGATCTTCGGACGGCAATGCAAGGATCGCCGGCACTTGGTCTTCAAACGCCTTCCAATGTCGGTCGACGATATTGACTGCGGTGAGTGCATAGAATGCATTTCCCTGCTTCATATCGCAGTATTTAACTACGACCTGCTTGGCCTTGGCGACCGTCGGCGGATTCGCATCAAACTTCAACAGCGCCTCGGCAGCGGTCAAAGCGACTTCGGGAGCTTCGTCGTCCAGTAGTCGTTTGAGCAAATCGCCGTGTTGCGCAACCGCAGGCTGACCACCATTGAGCAAACCCATCGTTGCCCAATACCGGACGACTGGACTCTTTGCTGCGGCCGCTTCAGCACACTTGGCAATATTCGATTGCATTGTGGCGACATCCAGCTCCGGTCCACCCACAGCGCCAGCGATTTCTAGAATTTGCTCAAACGGAAATTCGGCTTGGTCGGCCGCCAAATCCCTTCGCATTCGTTTGCCTTCGTCCGTGATCGCTTGCATACGCCCCTCATGCACAAAGCTTAACCCACCAACCTTTCGAAGGTTTCCAACAAACGCTTTGCGAAACCTCTCCAAGTTAGGTTGATGTTGCGGATCGCCAGCGAGGTTATTGGTTTCATCCGGGTCGGCTTTTAAGTCATATAGTTCTTCAATGGCCTTGGGTTGCCAGAACCTTGCCTGCACTGGATTTAACTCTCCCGCCTCAAACATGTCCAACCACTTGCGAGTCGTAGGCGTTATCAGTTGGAACTGCAGTTTTTGGCCAGCAGGCAAGTGCGGCATGAAGTTGTGAATGTAGACAAACTGTTTGTCTCGAACGCTGAAAGAGAGATCCGGTCGTTCGTCCATTCGCTCGCGGAAACCAAATAGGTACTCGGGTTGGTCTTCAATCGCTACCTGCTTCGGGCCAAGAAACGCGCGGCCTTGCATAAATTTAGGTGCTTCGATATCAGCGATGCTAAGCATCGTTGGGGCGAGATCGACAAATCCGATCGGCCGTTGCGACCGCCCGCCCGGCGAATACTCCTGCGGCGCGAAGTCAGCGCGGAGTTTTTCTGGTACGTAAACGACGAAGGGTACTCGCATTCCAGAATCGCCCGCGTAGCGCTTATGCCGAGGCATCCCGCTGCCGTGGTCACCAAAGAAAACGACGATCGTCTGATCAGCCACGCCAGCAACTTCTAACTTTTTTAGTTCGCTGGCGATCCAATCATCCATCTTCATCAAGTTGTCATAGTACTGAGCCCAATCCTTGCGGACCTCGGGGGTGTCCGGCCAGTACGACGGTAGCTTGACCGACGCTGGATCAATCACGGCTGTATGCTCGCTGTTGCGGATCTTGCCTTCATGCGTGCCCGCGAAATTGACCACGGCAAAGAAGGGTTGCCCCGGTTTCCGGTCTTGCCAATCCGCGGTTTTGTTTGACTTATCCCAAACGCCCTCCGGTTTGAGCAAGTTGTAGTCTTCTTTGGAAGTGTTGGTGCAGTAGTAGCCGGCTTCTCGCAAGTACTGTGGAAACATTCTGATGTCTGCCGGCAGTTTGACTTGCGACCGCATGTTACCGGCCCCTAGCGTTCCCGCGTACGTGCCAGAGATGATCGTCGTTCTTGCCGGCGCGCAGACCGGGTAGTTTGACCAAGCGACGTCGTAAGTCAGCCCCTGAGCGGCCAAGGCATCTAGATGCGGTGTCTTAGCAGTTGTGTCTCCGTAGCATGCCAACTGTGGGCCGATGTCTTCAGTGGTCAACCACAACACATTCGGTTGTGCTTGGGTGCCCTGTAACGCAAAAGCGCAGTGGTCACATAAAAATAGCGCCAGTAACGTGGCGACACATGCAGATAGAAATTTCATTTAGCGATTCTTATGGAGGGAAGATCAACTGTAGCCGGACTCGCCAGAGTTCAGGAGCCGTGGCAGTTCGCCCGAAGTCTGGCGATACCGCTACGTAGCTGACTCGCCAGAGTTCAGGTGGCCTTGGCAATTCGCCCGAAGTCTGGCGACATCGGCTACGTAGCTGGCCAGAGTTCAGGAGCTACGCAAGGCATTCCCTTCATAAGATATCAGTGTCTCGCGACTACCGCACGATACTCCGCGAATTTTCTCGCCAAATATCTTCGTTGCCAGACAAATCCAGCGGTCCCGGCAGGTTCGGGCTGATGTACACCAACTCACTGCGAAGCAAATTGTCGGTGCGTTGATCCGTTGTTACCGCCGACAATTCGTATTCTAATTCGGCATCGTAATCATCCGGATCGATCCGAACGTTCGACGAAGCGTAATGAACGTACTCAACCGGGATGGTACGGGGGACCACAGGAATCGGTGCTGGCTCAGGAATAAACTCTCGTTGGACCGGTTGCCCAATCGGCTCGTATTCGATTGGGCGAGCGCCACCGTAGACTTCTGGTTTGGCTCCATGTTCGACAACATCCAGATGCTGCGGCAAAACACGCACGTCAGCACCCAACGAATGGAACATATCTCGCATGTGTTCGTGGCAAGTAAACATCAAAATCTGATGACCGTTACGAGAGAAATCATAGAGCACTTCTGCAGCCGCCTGAGCTCGTTGGCCATCGAAGTTAACCAACACGTCGTCCAAGATCATTGGAATCGTGGCGCCACGTCGTGAATAGGCAGCGACCAAAGCCAGACGCAAGCTCAAATAAACCGCCTCCCGCGTACCGCGCGAAAGCTTGTCCACTGGAATCGTCTCGTCGTCGCGATTATCAACCAGCAATTCTTCGCCGATCAACTTGGTCCAAATTCGTTTGTACTTGCCTTCGGTCAATCGCTCCAAATAATTCGAGGCGTCCTTAAGAGTTTCAGGTTGGCGTTTTGATTCGTAGCTTTCGCGGATAATCTCTAGCATTTGGGTACTCGAAGCCAATACCTGCCAGTCTTTTTGCAGCTTGCAGATTTGAGCGTTGACGGAGTTCAACTCTAGCTGAGCTGTGTCCAAACGAGAGTCTTCGCCCAAGGTTTTTACCTCTTGGGCGAACTCGCCACGCTGCTGCAACAATCGAGCTTGAGTGGCTTTGACGCGGTCGATTTCTTGCTGAACGAAGTCCCATTGCTTTTCCAAACCTGAAACGCCATAGGCTTCCAGCAATTCAGCGACGTCTGGCTCGGTGAACTGTTTACCAATCGCAGCGGTGATCTGTTCACTGATGTTTTGGTTTGACTTGACCAACTTCTGATGCCGGACAAACGTTGCATCGAGTGCTCGATAGTCTTGCTCGGACGCCGCACCGACAACTGCCAGCAAACGCTGCTTTTGGCCGAGTAACTTATCAAGTTCTCGTTTGGCTTTATTCAAACGACTTCGTAGCGACTTGTATTTGTTCGCATGTTCTTTGCGAACCGAAACGAACTGTCGCTGCTCATTGATCGCACGATGCAAATGGCTCAA
>CAZKTR010000233.1:0-5688 GCA_964555525.1 uncultured Pirellulaceae bacterium | reverse complement strand
TGCCACGATATCCATGATATTGACTGTGGTCCCACTCTGCGGAGAAACGATTCAAACATCGATGTTTATCAGCGGGGTCATCGGTTGCTATTCGATTGGAAGCCCTGTTTCGTACTATTGCATGAGGCAAACAGAAAAGTACAGAGCCGCGCTAAAACGAGAAGAAGCCCTGCACCTACAACTCCGAGACACTCATGCCGAGCTAAAACGGCGATCCAGACTCGACATGATGACCGGCCTGCTTAACCGTGAAACGTTCTTAGCAGAGATGGAAGAAATCAAGAGTCAGCATCTTGATCAAATTTCTTCTGTGATCCTGTTGGATGTCGATCATTTCAAGCGAATCAATGACACGTGGGGACATCATAGCGGTGATGAAGCTTTAGTTTTGATTGGGACTGCGATCCTCCAGATTTTTGGTTCAGAAGGTCTGGCCGGACGAATCGGTGGAGAAGAGTTCGCCGTTTTTCTACAGGGTGAAGATGAATCTGAGGCAGCTATTTTAGGCGAGGCAATTCGCATTAAGGTTCAACAACTGCCTTTCTTTCCGGTACCCAGTTGCAAAGAAAAACTGTCACTTAGTGTTGGCATTGCCTGTGCGAACAACACCATCGACACCACGACTCTCTTAAAACGCGCCGACGCCATGCTATATCAGGCCAAAGCAGACGGGCGTAACTGTATTTGCATCAACCATCCGACTGAACTTTCCAGCAGCGAAGCCTTGATGCCGCTGATGATTGAGAGACGCAGCGTCTAGACGACTCAAGAAGAACAGGTCTTCAAAATGAGTTCTTCCCAAAACTCAGTGGCAATATAACCTCGGATGGACGCTGAAAACGCTAATTAAAAACGTGTTCCTCCTCCGCGTCCATCGGCGTTCATCCGTGGTTTTATCTTCCTCACGCTACGTTTAGATCTTGGCTAAACTGGGGGTAGTGCTTTGTTGTATCTGGCGAAACCGACGACGCAACTGGACTCGCCAGAGTTCAGGTGTACCAGCAATTCGCCGGAAGTCTGGCGACACCGGCTACGTAGTTCAAGTCCGCTCACCCACTAAATTCCGGGAACAACCTTAATAAGATCCTCGCTGCGAACCGTACTCTCTGATGCGATCGACAGCACTGCCGCCTTGCGAACGAATTTCTTCACGGATCTCTTGGTGGCTCATTCGCATCTGCCGTCGATGGGATAACCATTTCAAACCGAAATCCAGCACGCCAAGCAATACCAGCGTACCGGCGACTTGCAAACAAACTAAAGCGACAATACCGAACAACCGCGAGACCAAAACCTCTGGCGGCAGATTAGCCAATGAGAACAATGCATCGCGTTGGCCCCAGGCTCCGAAAAGCATGACCGCGAGGCCGATGATGATTTTAGGAAGCCCTAAACCGCCAATCCCCAGCACGTTCAATAGCCCAAACTTTTGTTTCCATTTCCTCCAGCCAAGATTCGTCGTCGTTGGTACGGCTTTGGCTGGCATCCACAGCGGCCCTGTTTGCATCCAATGCGCCGCAATCGTGACCAAAACGATCGCCGCCATAAAAGGCAGCAGCACACCCGCCAAATTGAACAAAAGTTCCTGTAACTGATTCACCACGGCCTCGGGCGAGTATTCGGCGACGCGGTTCATGGACCAAGAACTGGCCGTTGATAATTGCAACCACGTCGAAATATTGGCGAACGTCAGGTACCCTGCTCCGATCGCTCCCAACATCGAAAGCGATGCGGCTAGTTCGGCACTTTTGGGAATGTCACCATTGGCGCGGGCCTGCTGTAACCGTAGTGGCGTGGCTTCATGATTTCGATCACCGACATCACTCATCGCACCACCGCTTGATTAAAATCGCCCAGCTTCACAGGCAAGAATCGTCCGGAAGCTGCGTTCGCACCATCAGGAAAAGTCTGGATTTGCGGTGCAGATTGCCACTGATCAGGCGTGATGACTGTCCGGCGCGAAGTGGCTGCGCTTACTTCTCCGACCACCAATGCCTCACTGGCAAGCTGTAACCGATTCGGTTCGTTTAATGGGATCGGTTTAATCGCAGTGATGTCATCCGTTGCGTCACTGGCAACGATCGCGTCTTCAATGGTAGTGACAACCCGATAGAAGTCGTCGGCAAACAGCCATACACTGCCGCCCAATGTGAACATCAGCGCCAGCAGCATGACGCATAAATTCGAAGCCAGTCCCATGTTCAACAAGTCGATCTGAGGATAATTGCGGCTGATCAAGCCAATCACGAACGTCGAAATCATGATCGCTCCCACGGCCGGCGCGACACCGCGAAGTGTCAACAAAAAGCTCTGCCGCAACAGTTCGATCGTCAAATCAATCAAACCGGCCGTTTGCAACGACGTTCCGACGGGAACCGCTACGAACGTATTGATGGTGGCTCCGACCAACTGCTCCGGGCCGCCCATCAAAACAAAAGCGGCGATCGATAACACGCCCAGCAATTTGCTGACTGGTGAACCTTCTCCGCCAAGGGTGTCGCTGCCGTTACCCAACTGCATCGCGGCCATTTGGCTCATGATCGTGCCTGTCATTTTGGCGGCAGCGAAAACGATTTGAACACCCAAGCCGAGAAAGATCCCGATCGCTAATTCAGAAAACAACGAGTTCACCCAGCCGTCAATCTCACTGGGAATCGTCGTCGATTGATTGATTAGAGGGAACGTCACCGTTGTCAGCGCCAACGCCAACAGCATCTTAAAGCGAAAGGGAACGCTACGGTGCCCCAGCACCGGCGCGGTAAACACCATGCCGGCGATCCGCACCAACGCGAGCGAGCCTCCAAAAACAGTTGACGCAAAATCCACTTGGGGCCTCCCTTAAAACGTTTTCGTCTGGGAAGTCGGAGCGTCGGTTAATTCTTCCGGAGTTTCCGAATCGGCCGAGCGATAGGTGGGAAGCATGAACGGCGATGCCAGGCGAGGTTGTGGGGTTGGTTGAAGCTGCTTCAACTGCGGACGAAGTTGAGGCTGCGAGGTTGGAGGTGTTGGCCGAAAGATTGGCATTGAGGTTGCCGATGGCTGCTCGGTTTTCGCCGCAATCGCTGGTACCGCCACCGAACCAGCATCACTCGACCACTGAAACACGAATTTTGAATCGGCTTGCACCGTGCGGTCTTCGTCAAAAATTTGATTCGATGGAGCCTGAAAGACGACGGGCTTTTCAAAACTGTACTTCGCGAAATCGATCATCTTTTCCGAAAGCCAAGGCAGACAAACGGCAATGGTGACCAACACCAATAAGATCTTTGGCACAAACACAATCGCCTGATCGTGTAGCTGAGTCATCGACTGCAACAAACTGACCACTAACCCGACCAATAAACTGGCAATCAGAATCGGACTGCCAACCGAGATGCACGTTTGGATCGCTTCCCGGCTCAAGTCAATTGCGTCTTGCGGATCCATGGTAAAACCTCGTGGTTGTGATTCGTTCGTATATTTGAATAGATAGTGTTATGTTTTGGGATGAGTAGGCCGCAGCTACATCGGGGGGAAACCCTGCATCGGGGCAAAGCTTTGCAACAACATGCCAACCACCAAATTCCAACCGTCAACCATCACGAACAAGATTAACTTGAGCGGAAAGCTAACCATCGTGGGTGGCAACATCATCATGCCACTGGAGACCGTGACCGACGAAACGACTAAATCCAAAACCAAAAACGGCAAGAAGATTTGAAAGCCCAGCAGGAAAGCGACCTTAAGCTCACTGATCAAAAACGCTGGCAACAGCACGTTGACCGGGACTTGTTCGATCGTCGATGGCGGTGGGCCGGCGTCGGGCAAATGCTCATAGAACACTGCGACCGAATCGGTGTTGCCCGAAGCTTTGATCTGACTAACCATAAAATGTTTGACTGGTGCGATCCCCCGCTGCCAAGCTTCTTCCCAAGTGATGGGACTCTGCTCGCGCGTATATGGATCGATTGCTTCTGTTTTTACTTGGTTCCAAACCGGTGCCATGATCAACATCGTTAGGAACAACGACAGCGCCGTGATGACTTGCATTGGCGGCAACTGTTGACCTCCGAAGGCCTGTCGTAACAACGTCAACACGACCACGACACGGACGTAGCAAGTGGTCATTAAGATGATCGCTGGGGCCAACGACAACACCGCCAACAACAACCCAATTTTGATCGACGGCCAGATTCCTTCAGGTGATGTTGCTTCGGAGGCCTGACTGTTGAACATCGCCGAGATACTATCGGCGGTGACGGGAGATTCGGCAAAACCTTTTTCGGGGGTAGCGTCCTTTGCTGGATTCAAATTTTCTGTTTCGAATGTAGCCGTTCGAACGTAGGTCTGATTGGGAATTTGAATGGGAGCATGAACTGGGGCGAGCAGCGATTCTGGTGCCGGCGGTACCGCAACCGAAGTGTTCGTGCCAGCGGTTGAGGCTTCGGGCAAGGTCGCCAAACCGATCTGGGTTCGTACTTGGTTGCTAGGTGATGCCGCTTGCGGATTGAATTCAGGAGCGTCCCAACCAGGTAGTTGGCTCGATTGCCCATGCGTTTGGGCTGTCGCCAAGCTACCGCAAAGCACCCCAACAACCATGCAGGCGATCGCCAATCGCACACCCAATCGCTTACCGGTTACCCAATTGCGAAAAGTAGGTCGAACAATGTTGATTGAGAAGGTTTGCATGAGTGGCCAAAGGCGGTTTTTGTGTAAAAAGAAACGATGACGGTGCGATCGAAGAAGCTCTAGGCCTCAAATACCGCCGTGTTACCGCTCTGCCCGTTCAACGCTTGCAGGATAGCGGCGAGGTGATTTGGATTGGTCGCCAAAGATGCGGGGTTAACGGCAGCCGGTGCGACCAACGGAGCGACATTGGCAAGGGCTGCGGCCACCGAAGTTTGAGCGGGAGCTGCAGGAGTTGTGGAGTCAGAGGGTTGTGATGTTGCCGCTTTGGCAATTCGCAATACATTTGCTGCGTTGGTCGTTTTCCGGCCTTGGCACAGCGATGCGAGATATTCGACTTCTTCAGGATCGGTAATCTCACCGATCGGATGAGTCCCTTCGGGACTGTTGATCAACAACAACAGTTTGCTGCCCAGCCGTACGATTTGAAGTTGTTTCTTCGGACCGAAGGGGACCTGTCCAAGAATCTCTAAAACTTCTGAAGGAACCTTGCCATTGCCACCAAAATGCCGGCTAACCCAAACCAAACTGAAGTAACCACCCAACACCAAAGCTAAGCTGCCGAGCATGCGACCGACGTCGAAGTTATGAAAGTACGATTTGAATTTATCTTGCCATTGGCCTTCCTGCCACTGCTTTTGAAAACTCGATGACATACTGGCGATCATTTCGCCGGCCGAACCCAAAACCGCTTCTGGCGATTCTTCATGGCTAACTTGTTGGAGTTCGTCAGTGACATGGCCGCGAACCAGTAGTTCGGCCGGCCGAATGTCTGGATCGAATCGAGGATGCTCAGGAAAGCTGTTGTTCGAGCTTGGCGCTGAAGCGACTGGGGCATCGTACTGGAACTGGAATTCGCCTTGAGCGCAAGCCTGCTGAAACGTTACCAAAGACAACAGTAAGCCCGCGGTAAATGCTGCGACTTGACTGCCAAAAAGCCGGTCCATGGCCACGCGGAGAAGCGTATTAGGTAGCCAGCCAAAATTAATTGGCGCTAATTTTTTGTTTTTATTCATCTGGTGC
>CAZKTR010000232.1:0-5691 GCA_964555525.1 uncultured Pirellulaceae bacterium | reverse complement strand
GGGCTCGCCAGAGGCCGCGCTTATGAAGGCAAAGCTGTAGTGGATGAGGCTACGAATCCTTGCGGAGGTAACGTGCTTCGGGACTCGATGCCTCGTCCACTACAAAAGAACTACTTAAACAACGCCGACCCGACGCGGACCAAGGTCGCCCCTTCTTCGATCGCGATCTCAAAATCGCCGCTCATACCCATCGAAAGATCCTTCATTTGCACATTCCTCGGCAATCCACCCGCGTCCGTTTGTTCGGCAAGCGAGCGAAGCGAGGAAAACTCGCGTCGAGCGTCGTCATGGTCGCCGGCCAAACCAGCCATCGCCATCAAGCCATCCACTTGGATCGCAGAAAAATCGGCTGCCGCTTCGACAATCGCGGGCAACTCCTCGGGCGCAAAGCCGTGTTTGGCCGTTTCCCCGGAAACGTTAACCTCCAGCAACACCCTCGCGACCTTACCTTGATCGGCTGCAAAGCCATCAATGGCTTTCAGTAGCCGTAAACTATCAACCGAATGAATCAACGTCGCTAACTCGACCATGCGTTTGGCTTTGTTTCGTTGCAGATGACCGATCAAATGCCAATGAATATCCAAGTCGGACAGCGATTCCTGTTTCTGCCACATCTGCTGCGGCCGATTTTCGCCAAGCACCCGATGTCCAGCCATAGCAAACTCACGAGTCACATCGGCGTCCACGTATTTAGTGACCCCGACAAGTGTCACGGCGTCCGAGCAGCGACCAGCCTTCGCCGCGGCATCAGCGATCTTGCCGTTAACATCAGCAATATTTTGTATAAATCGTTCGATCATGTCACTCGATCCGTCGTGGCTCCTATTCTATCTCGAACAGCGAACTTACTTTGCCGCTTTTATGAAGTCGATTGAAAGCAAATTCAGAGTTGACGTTTTCACCCATGAACGTCCGATTGCCCTGCGACGCCAAGGCGCGGTAAAAAAACCATTGACGTTTGTTCAACTGAAACCGAAAAGCCATCGCTTGGTCGTCGGCCACGATCTGACGATCTTGAGCCACGGTCAGTTTACGCCAAGTTCGTTTTTTAAGGCTACGACCGGGGCTCAAATCAAACAACAACGGAGCGTACAAAGCGGCGCCGTCGAATCGCTGTTCCAAAACCAACGCGTCAGCTTCGGAAACCAGTTGCCCCGAGGATTTTTCCGCCTTCCACTCGGGCAACGCCAGCGGTAGCGCCAAAGCCTTGATCTTTTGCGGCTGATCCGAACTGCCTGCGGTTTGCAAATAAACCTCTCGTGTTTCAGACTCTTGCAACGTCGTCATACCGACCGCCAATGGCCAGCGGCAACGGTATTCGATTTTCAATGCCGAAGCAGGCAACACATAGTCGGCCACTAGTAAAAACTCTTCGGATCGAGACAACAACCATTGACGGTTCAACGAACCTCCGTTGGACAGCTCAGCTTCAATTTCCACATAATCGACGTCTTTATCGTGCCGCTCGCAAACCACTTCGAAACCACTAGTCAGTTGGAGCGTTTGGTCGTCGACGATGATCTCTGGAAGCGTTTGCCCATGGATCAACGACACATTACGCGAAATCTGCGCAAAGCACTGTTCGGCAACTGGCTCTCCTGCTGCTTGCGACTCTCGATATGAAAAATCAACCGCCACGCGAGGCGACTTTGGACGCCATGTGCTTCGCAACAGAAATGAATCGGCCCATTCAGAAACGTTGAATGGATCGACCAGTTCGCTGGCCATCAATGGCGTCAGTTTGGACTTCTTTTTTGAATTGCCTGCGTCCATTAGCATTTGGAAAATAACGGCGTCGTCAGGATCGGCGGACATCGACATGATCGACTGCCAATAGGCTTGATCAAAGGATACTGCTGTCTGACTTTCACCAACGGCGTTGCAAATAACGGCGTCATCGCCAATATCTGACGTAAAACTCAAACTCCCATCAGGTCGCATCAAACGCAAACATTGCCGGGTCAGCCATTCAAGTTGAATTTGAACGCCACCATCCAACTCCAGTTCCAGCTTCTTCAACATCGTAACGATTCGAGACCAACAACCGGCCAAGGCACCGATTTGCGACAACAATCGAGCAGCTGGCCAACCGTCGGTATCTAAATTCGAATCGATGATCGCTTCAAACGAGTCCATCAATCCTGTTTGTAGAATTGACTTGGAATCATTTCGGCCCAACGCCAAAACCACTCCCAGTTCTAAGCCGATCGATTTCGTCAGTAATTCGCAGATGGAGTCACTTCGCAGCGCCGCAGCGGATAGTTTCTCTAGGGCCTGTTCGCTGGATTCTCCGTTGGGGGCAAGGTAACCGATCGCCAAAGCCTCAACAGCGTCTGCGAGTTCGATGGCGGCGGAGTCGTCTGTGAGATTTTCGACCAACGTTTGAAGTCGATTCGGAACGGTTTGCAAATTTTCGTTAGCATACCACTGACCGATACGCTGGCTTTGATCTTTGGTGAAACATCCAGCCAGCCCCCACAGGACTGGTGGTATTTTTCCCGAAGATGACTTAAAAAGAAGATTCATTTCCTGACTTAAGATCG
The DNA here is from genome assembly GCA_964555525.1 of uncultured Pirellulaceae bacterium. Classification (GTDB taxonomy): domain Bacteria; phylum Planctomycetota; class Planctomycetia; order Pirellulales; family Pirellulaceae; genus Mariniblastus. Next base: position 3,148 of record CAZKTR010000232.1, on the reverse strand, counting down.
AAGTTTGCACGCGAACAGTAGCTTTCATTCGATAAGATATAGGTTTGGATGTGGCTAAAACGGCAAAGATTAATAAGTGTTCTTTGGCAATAGGCTCAGACGATAGCAAAGTACCCGTTCTTACGTAAGAACCTTTTCGCCTGCTTCCAGAAGATGGTCCTTACAAACTCGCTATTTTTGACTTTGAATCGAATGCATCGCCCTAAGCAGCAAGTCCGTTGCTGGGCTGGCAAATAGATTTTTAAAGAATAAACGATTATGAAAACTGCCACGACTAAATTCTTACCTGTGTTGCTCGTTTGCTTTTTTTGTTTCGCAATTGGTTGCGGACAACAAGTAGCCGATCCAATTGCACCTGCTCCGGTTGCAGCTCTCTCGGACAATCAACCCCAAGAAAAAACCGATCCACTTTCCACTACGATCGAAAATAATGGCGACGCTGTGCCCAAATCAAACAATAACGACCTCCCCGTTGCGGTCGCCGGAGCGCCTTCGGTGGAAACGCCTTCGCCACCTCAGACACCAGATTCGGGTGACCAAGTGGCCGATGCGCCTCCCCAACCCACCAATGACAACTCACCGTCTAACACCGACAACGGCAGCGAGGAAGACAATGCAGACGAAGAACCAGCAAAGCCAACGATCAACATTCCTGCTCACTGGAAACAATTGAGTGAAACGCAAGAGATCTGGGTAGACCACAAGAATAAGCAAGTGATCGTAGGTGGCAAGGTTTGCTTAGACGCCGGCCAGTTGGAAATGTTGATTTGCCCTAAGGGTACCAAGGAACATGAAACGATTGTTTCTGTCAACGCCGAGTCTTGGCAGGTACACGCGGCTTTGCTTGCCGTAGGAGCCAAAAAAGGCGTGCCCTGCCGTTGGGTTCCTGAATACACTCCAGCTTGGGGACCCAAAATCGACGTTCAGATGATGTGGCGAGACGAAAAAACCAACAAGGTGAAGACGATCGATGGCAAACAATGGATTTTAGATTTGGACACCCAAAAACCCATCACCCATGAACTGGTCTTTGGTGGCAGCATCGAAGAACCGAACGTGAATGGAGGCCGTCGGCGATACTTGGCCAATGCTGGCGAGTTAATTTGTTTGGCGAATTTTTCGACTTCTACGATCGACCTTCGTATCCCCGACGAAAACGCCAACCTTTTCTTTGAAGCCAACACACCGCTTATCCCTCCAGTTAACACTCAAATTTACACCATCATTAAGCCGGGCCCTGTGGTGGGTAAGCCAGAGCCTTAGCGAGATCAAATACCGATCCCAAACCGGCAAAGTCACCGTATAATCCGCATCTTTGAGTGTTTTTCTGGTTTTGACAGCGGCCATTTGCACAAATCGTCGACCGTGTTTAATCTACCTTACTCAATGCAGACCAACCAAACTCTGATCGCCTTTGCGTCAGGGCGGTTTGGCTGCTTTCCCAAGATCCCCGCAGTTTATTTCTTGTTGCCAGAGATATGTTTGTAAAGCAGACCCTTATCCTGTTGTTTGCCGTGGTTTCGGCGAACCTTTTCGTTCTTCCGACCGCCTCACTATGGGCTCAACGAGAAGGCGACCGCGTGGTCGTGACCGTGAACTACGAAACGAAGTTCCGCAAAAAGGTCGTCGGCAAAGTTTTTGAAGGCGACATTCAAACGCTCAAAGAACTAAACGGAAAATGGTGCCGACTAGAGAGTATCGAAGGTTGGCTGCCAACCCAAAACGTGATGAGCCTCGAAAGCGCCCTGCGTCACTTTTCGACTCGGATTGAAGACAACGAAAAAGACGAAATCGCTTTTGCTCACCGCGGCATGATTTACCACGAACTCGAAGAGTACAATGACGCGTTGAACGACTTGAACAATTCGCTTGGGTTAAACAGGAAAAACCCCGTGACTTGGATGTCACGCGGAATAGTACTGAAAGCTCAAAATCGCAACGAACTTGCGGCCGCGGACTTCAGGCAGGCGATCAAACTCAACCCCAAACTCGCCAACGCACATTTCAATTTGGGATTGGTTTACTACGCCAAGGATGATTTCGAACGAGCGCTCAAGCATTACAACGATGCGATCAAACAAAAAGATGATATCGCGTTGTGGTTCGTTAGTCGTGGGTCAGCTCATTTGGCGCTAGAGGACAATGATGCTTCCGCGGCCGACTACAAAAAAAGCCTTGAACTCGATCCAACCTTGGCCGACGCATGGGTTGGTTTGAGCAACATTGCGTTGATCGAAGAAGATTTTGAAAAGGCATTTGAAGCTGCCAACAAAGCGGTTGAGATGCAACCCAAAAACGCCATGGCCTTGAACGCTCGTGGCTGGATCCAATACAAACGTGATGCCGTCGACGAGGCGATTTACGATTTGAATCGGGCCATCCGTTTTGCACCGCGCCTGTCGATCGCCTACGGCAACCGCGGCGTTTGCCAGGTGAGCCAAAACAATTTCGACCAAGCCATCGCCGATCATACTCGTCACTTAAAACTGAACCCAACCAGCCCATTCGCGTTATCAAATCGAGCGGTAGCTTACTTGGGCAAGGGCGAGTTTGACAAAGCCAAAGCAGACTACGAAGCCGCCGTCAAGCTAAGCCCCGACCTAGATGAATCACTGAACGGTTACGCTTGGTTTTTGGCCACCTGCCCAGACGAGAAGTATCGCGATGGCGAGGAAGCCGTCAAACTAGCCAAGAAAGCTTGCGAGACTTCTGGTGGGAAGGACTGGTATCACTTGGATACGCTGGCTGCAGCGTATGCAGAAAACGGCAACTTCAAAGACGCGGTTGATTACGCGCAAAAAGCACTCGATGTCGCTCCTGACAACAAACGCGTTCTTTGCCAACAGCAACTGGCACGTTTTAAAGAAAAGAAACCGTTCCGCAGCCAAGTCGGCAAAAACGCCGAAGCCAGCATCGGCGGGTCATAGACGTTTAACGACGATACGGCAGGCGACGGCCGCCTAGCTACGTTTTGCTGCTTGAGTTTTGTTGCTCGCAGGGCCTGCCGGCTTGTCGTTAAACTGTGAGCACCCGGAGCGCCGATCGAGATAAAAAAGGTCCATCTGGGTTTATTGTGGGTCGGGCAAGTTCTTTAGAAGTTTTAAGAGGCGATCGGGTGCCATGCTTCACGGCTTTGAGGTGAAGAGTT
>CAZKTR010000231.1:0-5724 GCA_964555525.1 uncultured Pirellulaceae bacterium | reverse complement strand
AGATGGCATCGATCATCGGTAGTACTCGTGAGACCGTAACGGTTGTGCTGGGGCAACTACAGAAAGAAAGTTTGATTCAAATTGCACGGCGTCGGGTCGTAATTTTGGATCTGCGTCGTTTGGCAGAAGCCGTCAACGAGAAGGCTCCTGAAATCGGTTTGGTTGAACCACTCACACGTTCACCAATGATTCCGCGGCTTTCAAGCTATTAAGAGAACAGTGAAGTTTTTTTAAGAGTAGGGGAGCACGAAGCTCAAAAATTGCAGCCTTGTTTGTTTAACAAGGCTGTGTTGCTATATAAATCTACATAAGACCTCGAGCCCAACCAACCGATCGTACTTCACTTCGAGTCCCCTTTGATGATCGGGCTCTCGGCCCTTCAAAGCCATGAAGGTCTCACTCAAGCGCTGCCATTAAAGCTATTCAGATGAAGGGGCGGCTCTACGTTGATCTTTGTCGAGGCTTACCTCTACGGTGGTCGATGCTGTGACGGAAATCGGCACGGTATAGCAGCGAGCTGGCTCATCGCGGCTAAAGTTAAAAATGGTAGAAGCAGAATTTTTAGTCGGTACATGGGCACGCTCCCGTTACGATCGAATAAGTTCGTAGATAGTCCAAACATTCAACTACTGTTGAGGCTACGGATCAGCATAAACCGTTGCAATAGAGCTTCTTAGGTGCTTTTAAATTCAGCGTTGCCGGTTCATTTACATTTATCGACGGCGACGCTTTTCTCGTGTTGCACCGCGATACCTGAATCCTTAAGTCAGCTGAACGCTACTTTTCATGATGGCAAGTTGACACAAGTTGTCTCAAAATGAGCCACTCAACCCTTTGTGGAAGACCAAAAACCTCCAAAATCCCTAGAGGATAAGCCTCTTTTTCAAAATCTATACAAATGGCAAGCAATTTGCTTGAACTTAGTTTGAGAGAGAAAAAGTTAGGGGATTTGATGTCGAAGAAGAAGAGAAAAACACTATTCTGCAAGCAGTGTTGTCGCGAAGACACTCACTCACGAGTGCAATGTTCAGCTTCTATGAAAGCGGCTTTGTTTGTTATTACGCTTGGCTTGGCTTGGTTCTTTTGGCCGAGGCGATGTGTCTGCTGTGGCACCGTTCGACTTTCTTCAAATTAGTTCGCTTGTCCTAGGTCTTTCGTTGGGGGCGTTCTTTTGCAACGTCTACTTTAGGGCTTCTAGGACGATATCACAGACACGGTCGACGTCTGATTGGCCCATGATCGTACCGCTGGGTAGGCAGATTCCATTTTCGTAAAGGTCGGTAGATACTTCGCCGCCAACGCAGCGGCAATCGGCAAAAGCTTTTTGCAGGTGCAATGGTTTCCAAACTGGCCGCGATTCGATATTGTGCGATTCAAGGGCCGCAATGATTTCAAGCGGCCGAGTTGAAAGTTTGTTTGGGTCGAGCGTCGCCACAGTGAGCCAGCGAGTGGAGCGACTGAAGTCCGCTTCAGGCATCAGTTCAATTCCGTCGATTTGGTCAAATCGATTAGCGTACCAGGCGGCAATCTGACGTTTTTGATTGACTCGTTCAGCGAGCACTTCCAGTTGGCCGATTCCGATTGCGGCAACGACGTTGCTCATGCGGTAGTTGAATCCGACATCATGGTGTTCATAGTGCAGGACTGGTTGGCGGGCTTGGGTGGCGAGATATCGGCACTGGTTGATTAGGTTTTCGTCGTCACTGGCAATCATTCCGCCGCCGGAGGTGGTGATGATCTTGTTGCCGTTGAATGACGAGATTGCGACTTTTGCCTTTCTGCCGGTCGGCAGGCCACGGTAGGTCGCGCCAAGCGACTCAGCAGCGTCACAAACGACAGGAATTCCATGCGGGTCGCAAACTTCACGAATGCGGTCTAAGTCGCAAGGCTGGCCGTACAGTTCTGTTGGCAATACAGCGGCGGGTTTTTTTCCTGCGGCGGTCAAGCGTTCGATCTCTTCAGCCAGTAGGTCAGGGCTCATGTTCCAGCTGTGCCGGTCACTATCGACGAACACCAATTCGGCATTGCAGTATTTCACCGAAGCGACACTGCCGATGAAGGTCAGTGTCGACCCAAGTACAATATCGCCGGCTTTAATGCCGAGACCTAATAATGCGAGGTGTAGTCCAGCGGTGCCGCTGGAAACAGCCACACAGTGTTTGAAGCCGGTGATCTGTCGGAACGTATCTTCAAACTGATTTAATTGCGGCCCAACGGGAGCAATGTAATTCGATTCGAAGGCTTGTTGGACGTATTCGATTTCTCGCCCCGACATGTGCGGGGCTGACAAGAACATGCGCTTGGCAGCGGCAACATCAGATGGGTTCATGGTTAACCGGCTTGAGTGAGTCTGGCAGCCATCTCAGCAGGGATGAACTCAGGGATAAAGTTGTGCATCAAAGCGCGAATCTCAATCGGAGACAAGAATGCTGCTTCGATCAATGAATCGACTTGAGATTCGACCTTTTCATACAAAAACGGACGGCTAGTCGAGGATAGAATCTGTTTATGCGGTGTGGGCAATGACTTTTCGTTTTTGTAGTACAGTTCTTCGAACAGCTTTTCCCCTGGACGCATGCCAGTTTCAATGATGTCGATTGATCCAGGTGCGTGTCCAGCCAAGCGAATCAAGTCTTTGGCGAGGTCAATGATTTTTACTGGTTTGCCCATCTCCAAAACAAAGATCTCTCCACCGTCACCCATCGTCGCTGCTTGCAATACAAGCTGAGTCGCCTCGGGGATGGTCATGAAGTATCGAGTCATGCGGTGATCAGTGATCGTGATCGGTCCGCCTTTTTGGATTTGTTTTTGAAAGATCGGTACAACGCTACCAGCCGAACCAAGGACATTGCCAAATCGAGTTGAGATAAAACGAGTTTTAGAACGTGTGTCTAACGCTTGGCAATAACGCTCGGCCATTTGTTTCGTGCAACCCATCATTGAGGTTGGATTGACGGCTTTGTCAGTACTAATCAAAACGAAGCGTTCAACACCATATTCGTCGGATAGGTCGGCAACGTTTTTACTTCCAAGGACATTGTTGATGATTCCTTCGCCAACGTTTTGCTCGACCAGTGGAACGTGTTTGTGAGCTGCAGCATGGAATACGACATGCGGGTGGTGATCTTCAAAAACTTGTCGCATCCGTTCTTTGTCGGTGATGTTGACGATCTTTGGTATTAATTTTACTGCTGAATCAAGTCCACGTAATTCGCGTTCGATGTGGAAAATTCGATTCTCACCACGTCCCAGCAAGACGATTTCAGACGGATCAAATCGCATGATTTGCCGACAAAGCTCAGATCCAATTGACCCACCAGCGCCGGTTACCATCACAGATTTTCCGCTGACAAACTTTGTGATCGCTGCCAAATCAAGTTTTGCCGGTTCGCGTCTTAGCAAGTCATCACAAGACACTTCTCGAATCGGCATTTGGTCCATACCGCGAAGGTGTTCGTTGAGCGTAGGTAAGATTTTGATTTTAAAGCCATGCTCGGTAGACGAGTCCAAAAGTCTTCTTAAGGACTTCGCAGGAACGCTTCCAGCGATAACAAACAGTGTTGTCGCCTTATGTTGGTCCATAGTTCTTGGGAGGTTGTCTAAGCCGGCAACCACTCGGATGTCGCTGAATTGAGAACGCTGGCGAAATTCACCTGGGGCGATCATGCCTTGGATGCGAACATCCAAGTCCAGTTGACTGTTGATCATATGAGCAACACGGGCAGCGTTAACATTGTTTCCGATCAGCAACGCTCGCTCGACTTTTCGTTTGCGGTCTAATGGAGCGATGCGTTCATCCCATACGCGCCACGTAGATCTTAGTGCGCCAGTTAGCACGATGGTTACAAAGAAGTCGTTCGCAATTACGATTCGAGGAATTTGCCCGGGCAGAACCAACGAGTCCAACGCAATTAAAATAAGTGTTGCAACAACGGAACTTCGAACAAGCGAAATCACATCTGAAAAGTTAACGTGTCGCCACCAGCCATGAAAACTATGCAAGCAGTAAAACACGATCAATTTAATTGCAATGACCGGCCCGACCGATATTGAATAAAGATCGACATACTTGTCCGGGACAATCAATGAGAACCGCATCAAAAACGCGCACCAATAAACAAAGCAAAATAGCAATGAATGTAGTGCAATCAGGAATACTAAGCGGTGCTTTTTTAGAAACTGAACCCAAGGAGAAGGTTTGTTAGAGCCGTCGGAGCTGGCTTCGCTTATCAACGAGCCACCGGTCGAAACCTCTGGACTCAAATCGTTTTTAAGGGGCATAGCGTTTTATTATGTTGGAAAGGTTTGAAGAGACGCTTTTGCTTGATAGACTGCTTACGTAATCTATCATAGATATGCGCATAACCATTCTTTCGTCGAACGTACAAGGATGGTTTTAGTGCTAAGGTATCCACCTGCAAAATAAAGGCCATCCAAGTTTCTCCGAAAACCGCTAAAATCTTCAAGGATTGCCTAAGATACCAACTGAAAAGCTTAACCGGAAAAGTCCTTAAAGTGAATAGTCTCAATAGACACTTAACCGCAAATGTAAAAGCTTGTCACTGTTGTGGGCAGGTTCAGGAGTTACCAGAGGTTGAGCCGAAAACTCAACGTTTGCTGTGTTACCGATGTGAAACGCCATTTAGGCCGGAAATTGCCGCTAAAAAGTCGGCCAGCCGAACCGCTGCAGCTGCTTTAGGGGCGTTTGTCTTGTTTTGGCCAGCAGTCCTGTTGCCGATTTTGGAGGTAGAAAAGCTGGGAAATCGTAGCTGTTCGAGCATATTGAGCGGAATTATCGAATTGGTACAGCATGGAAGCTACTTTGTCGGAGGAATCGTGTTTTTGTTCTCGATTCTGTTCCCGCTTACAAAAATCGTGATGCTATTTGAACTCAGCTGCCTTAGGCTTTTGGATCAGAGGGGTAAGGTTTTCGTGCTCCGTATGATGGAACACCTTGGCAAGTGGAGCATGATGGACGTAATGTTATTGGCTTTCTTGGTGATGCTTGTCAAATTGGGTGATTTGGTTGATTTTCATCTGGGCCCGGCGGTTTTCGCGTTTGTTGGCTGCGTTGCAATGAGCATGTTGGCGTCGATCAGTTTTGAAGTGCATTCAATCTGGGATTTGCAAGAGGAGCCCAGTGAGGTTGACTTGCCTGCCGGTTAGCCTGAGCTTCGATGTCACAGCTGCTGATTAATGGCCTCTAGATTCGGCAAGTATTTTTAGTGACTACCATTTGAAACTAGTCAAACTTCTTTTTCGACGGTTTTATCGTGTTTTCACGGATCTTTGGACTGATAGCGACACACGGATTGCGCGTCGGATCAAGAACGAACGGAATGATTGTTGAAAGAGGCTAAAGAATGTGTCCGGAATAAACGAAACATATCCTAGGAAGTCATTTTTCGTTCTTAACCAATCGCTTACTTTTATTATTGAGCGTGCGGATTTCAGATTTGTCACCTGATCGGAAAAAGACAACCCCGGGGGGGGATTCGATGCCAGGCTTCAAGTCTGGTCTAAACACGTAGTGGTTTTCAAGACCCAAACGAAATCCATTGCGTCGTGTTTCTTCCCAGGCGATATCTTCGCCGTCACTCGATCAAAATAAGTTGACTTTGCCGATTGGTTTTGAGCTGTTACAGGTTCGCGTCAATCATGGCGATAAGTCAACTGAGATTGGTTGTATGACTGATGTCGTAACGGATGAGTCAGTACGGACAC
>CAZKTR010000230.1:0-5734 GCA_964555525.1 uncultured Pirellulaceae bacterium | reverse complement strand
TAGTCTGTTGAAACCTAGCATGCGTTTCGCGGTCTTGAGCCAAAAGACAACTTAACCACACAACTTCGCAAACATTGATACAGGTCATAGCGGTCATTGAGAACAAACAACGTTGCTCTACACCGCTTATCCGGGTTATCGCAGGTACAACTTTTGTTTCGACAAAGCCGTTGGTTTTGGCTGATAAGAAATGGAGGCCTCAACATGAGGCACGGGAAGATAGAAAAACCAGGGCATGTGAAATCCTTTCAAACAATCAAGCGGCAAATTCTTCAATGTGTTGGTCTCTTTTAACCAGTTTCTGGGTTTCGATTCAATCCGTCGATATGAAGTTCATAAGCAGACTGGGAGATTTATAAGCGATAGGCAGAATACTCAAAAGACCGGACTACCCAGAATCCCAGTTTTAACTCCATACAATTGCTAGCGTCTACCTAGCTTCCTCAGAACAAAGCCCCTAAATCAAGCTAAGAGAACTTGACAAAATAAGCAGAACACGACAAATAGGGAGCCTACTGCAGGCCGGATGCCGCAAAATCTTAACTGTGCTACTATTTCCAGCCAGAAACAATTCGACGCGTTCGAGCGGCCTCGGCCAAGCCAGAATGCTTATAAGCCAAGTTTAGATTGCCCAGTTTTACGTATCCCACTTCCAAAGCCTCATGTACTTCTTCAGGGAAACTGGACTCCGAGAGCGAACGGTTCAATTGCTGGACCGCCAATTCCGCTTGACCTTGCTCCAACAAGATACGGCCTTGCGACAACAGGATTTCGGATGATTCCGGGCGATTTAACAATGCCCGGTCCACCAGCTTTCTCGCCCACGAAAGATCAGGTGATTGAGAGAAAAACGCGAACGCGGTGGCCAACCGATGAGCCTTTTCGCTCACTTGGGGATCAATTGCCCACGCTTGGTCCAAGTGCCATTGAGCGAGATCCCGGTTCCCTTGCCGCCAGTGCAAAGACGCCAGGCCAATATGGTCCAAAGCAGCCGGCTGATCGGAAGTGATCAACCACTGAAACACACCCACGACCGTCTGACTACTTAAGGAGCCAAATTCGTCGGCGTCGCCCTGCCCATCGCTAAGCAACTTCGCCAAACAAGCGTACGGCAACATGTAATTTGGATCAGCTGAGATCGCAGCTTTCAGCTTATACACTCGCTCTCGTAAGCTTTCTGCTGGCGAATGCGGCTGCGCAGTCTGTTCAACTTCTAACGTTTCAGCTCGATACTCCAGCACAAAAACATCTGCCAACCCACGTCGCAACAATGGATCCGCTTGGAATACAATGCCTTCACGCAGGCAGTCTTTCGCAGCTTGTAGCTTGCCTTGACTAACCATGGTCGCCGCTAATTGAATCCGAGCATGGTGATTCAAAGGATCCAGTTTTAATTTGCCTTCGAACAGCTCTCGGGCACCCACAAGCAAATTCTGCTTTACTTCAATCAACTGCTCCCGTTCGTACTCCTCCAAGTGTTCTGCACCCAAGCGTCGATCGATCAGATGAACCGCTTGGGCTGATAACTCATGTGACTCGGTAGCCAGTTTAATTCGCTCACAAGCCGCTTCAATATCTCGTTGACACAACCAATACTTTGCCCAAGCCAAGTGCACTCGAGGGTCATCCTCGTTGGCACTACGCAAATGCGTCCTCAACTGCTCAATCGCCCGATCAATTTTGTCCGAATCTGGCGATTGAATCCAAGCGATATCTAAATTGATTTCTTCCCCTACGCTTTGATCACCAATGGTCCAGCGACCATCAACACTGCCTGCCAACTCGATCGCTCGCATCGCATGCGCCGCAGGATAACCCTTCCCGTCATCGGGCGCCAAACGAGCCAACAGTCGATCAGCTCGATCATATTCGCCTGCAGCTCGCAACACCGTGACCCACTGCAACGACTCAGTCGCCGACAACGATGATTGATCAAACAACCGCCGAAAGTACGTACTGGCCAATTCCAAATTTCCACTCAGCAACGCCTCACGCGCACCGGAGCTGTAGCGATCCTGAATTCGCTGATGATGCACCGAAATCTGAAAGCCGACAAAACACACGAATCCAACGGCCATCATCGAAGGCAGTAAAAACAACAAGTCCTTCAAGTTACGACGTTTGAAACCTTTCGAAATCAATCGATAGGGCAGTCGCAAAGTTTCTTTCCAACCATATTTTATTCGCTGGCCAGCCGACTTAATTCCTCGCCGACGCCCCGTTTTGCGTCCACGAAAATAAAACATCTCAACCAAACTAGCCGGGAAAAACAGGAGTTTGATCGGCGCAATCAACACTTGCCAAACCCGCTCCACAATCTGGCCAAATAGCTTGCGACGTTTACGCCTACGACTACGCTTGGACGAACGCGACCGCCCCGCCGAACGCTCGACGCTAAGTTGATCCGATTGTGATGATTTCGTTCGAGTCATCGCCAAAAACAATAGCCTTATTAATTTTGAAACCAGCCAGCGATTCGTGGCAATTGCAAGTACAACTAATCCGGTTGCGACCGCCTGCGGTGCAGGGCCGCCAACTGAGGCTGATCAAGCTGGTCGTAGATTTCCGCCATCTTCAAATGTACCGGCGACTTATCTCGGACCGTCGGCAAGGCCTTTTGAAACTCAATCAACGCCTCTTGATAGTGCCCTTGCTTCATCAAAACCGTCGCCAATGTGTCCCTCAAACCACCTTCATTCGGATTTCGCTCAACCGCCATTTCAGCCAACTCGAATGCCTGTTCCAAATCGGGTTGCTGACCATGTGCCAACAGCCAAGCGAGATTGTTGGCCACTACTGTGAAGCCAGGTTGATCCGGATTCAAACATCGATGAGCAACTTCGATCGATACTTTGGAGTCAGCCAATCGATTTTCTAAGCGATAAACAACACCCAATGCAAAATGCGGCAACGCTGCGCTTGGGTGCTCCGCGGAGAACTGCTCAATCACAGTCAACACAGACTCTCGCGCTGTCCCCTCTTGCTGACGATAGAGCCCAATGATGGCTTCACAAACTGCTACGTTTTGCCGATCGAAACGCCAAGCATTTACCAAGGCGTCGATTTTCATTTCGACGCTCGCCGTGACTGGCAAACTACGGAACTTCTGCATGGAAAAAGCCGACAATTGAGGACGAAACACCTCAGGAGCCAAGGCAACTCCAGCGAGTAAATTCTGCTCAGCACGTTCTGGGTCCTGCTGACGCAAATAGATCTGAGCCAAGGCAATTCGAGCTTGATGATCAGCCGAATTGGCTTGCAAGCGAATTTCAAATTTTTCTTGAGCAACCAATAACGCAGCTTGCTCTTGCTCCGGTTGGCCGCTTTGCTTGTAAAGTAGAGCCAGATTTAGATTCAACTCGGGCTTTGCCGTCGCCGCAATTTTCATCGCTTCGATAGCCGACTGAAGCTGTCCAACGTCAAAATAATACTGTGCCCTAGCAAAGCTCACATCCGGAGACTCAGAAACACCGCCAGCATCCAAATGCCATTTCAACAATCGCTTCACTTCCGCAGAGTAAGGTTGCTTGTGAGTCCGCACCAGTGACGTCGCAGCAAACTGATGAGCTAGAGGGTAGCCGGTCTGCGGACCTCGACTTGGTGCGAGTTCGTGGAGCAATTCGCTAGCTCGATCCGATTGGTTGGTCTGGACAAGCGCCTGAGCCCAATGGAATTTTTCTTTCGGCGTAAGTGTCACCTCGGCCACTTCTAGCTGTTCGAAACAGCCGACCGCTTCGGTAAAGTCATTTTGTTCTAGCGCCGCAGTCGCCTGACTACGCAAGGCTCCAATCGCCTTTTGATTTTGAAAACCGAACCATGCATAGCCAGCCCATCCAAACAACAAACAACAACTCGGCACCAACACAAACAACAACGTCCGTGAGTATTTTTTCTTCTGAAAAACAGCTGCCCAAAGCTCCAACGGTGCCAACAAAATTTTCACCAACACCGACAATAGAGAAACCCCCATCGTCAACGGCAACCGCCACAACGAAGAACGCTTTCGCTTGTATCGCTTACCAATCTGCTTGCCTTCATGCCGCATCACACCTCGGATATCTTTTGCGGGTCGCTTGACCAATAGCGTCAGCGCGGCGGAAAGATCGCTGATCGTCAGCGCCAACTGGGCGAGCGCCGATCGAGATTTTTTTGTGGATTTGGTAGGCATGAACAACGGCAGGTTGGCTTAGCAATAAAACAACCGAAAACTTAAGAAAGGCTGGTGGGAACTCGGCGTTCTACTGTTTATCGTCCATAAACCCAAATCAGCGCATCAAAAAAGCCGCTGACTGCTCAGCGGCTGACTTCAAGCGATTGAATTTTTGCGTTGTTTAGCTTTTGCGGCGTCGACGGGATAGTACGATCAATCCGGCCGTACCAAGCATCATGAATGCGGTCGGCTCAGGCGTAGCAAACAATGGATTTGACGTTCCCCCAAAGGTTCCGAATCCGAAACCTAGCGGTAACGAACTGCCACCGTTGTAAGTAAATGTGTAAGTCAACTCAGTCGCATTATCCAAGTCAATCGGAGTACCCAAGAATGTTGGAATCGTTGGATCAAAGGGTCCTGAAGTACTAACGCCTGTATTGATCGACAAAGTCCAATCGCCGAAGAAATTCAAAGGAGATTGTGTTAATTGGAGACCTGAAACTGATTGCAAGTCACCGAAAACTCCCGCCCAATCGTAAGAAACAACAAATGTGTCTCCTGCGTTGTTCGCTGTAAACTGGTACTGACTGTTTACATCATCTACAACAGTTGAGGAACCCGCACCAATAGTGTCGGTAACTGCCACGGTAATACCGTTAGAGCCAATCGAAGTAGCTCCTCCGCCGACATCGTCCAGAACCGAGAAGTTATCGATGAAAAAGTCAGCTTGAGCGGTGCTGCACAACAGACCGGTCAGCAATAAAGCTAGGAAGGTAATTCGTTTCATGGAATCAACTGCATTAGAAGGTTAAATGATCTCAAACCCCAAACCTTTTGGAGCTATGTTCGAAATCTAGCTTCCTATTTACACCCTCTCTTATGTTTTCCCCAAAAAAGTAAAGATTAACGTGCTTTGCCTAGCTGGTGGAAAACGCAAGCCCGCTAAAACCCCGACAACCCGAAATCCCCCGAACGACCTTGGTTCCCCGTCCACCCCCAACGAGCTCCTCCAAAACGCATTGTTTTAGCACCATAAACAACGACAAATCCCTCGATTGGCTTGCGAGCCGACCAAAATCTCGCGAAACTATTTTGTTAACCGTTGCTAGTATCGAGACTGATCGCTCGACCAACCGGTACCTTTCCAACTCAAGACAATTCGCTTCGACTATCGGCCAAGTTCTTTGACTACTGAATCACAAACTCCCAACAACAATCAAGTCGCGGTTAGCCTTGGCAAACGCAGCTACCAGATTACGTTAGGCCCGGGAGCCTTGGCCGCCGCCGACCAAACGCTCAAGCCCTTCATTGAAAACCGACACGTCGTCCTCGTCAGCGATGAAAACGTCGCCGCACTCTACCTCGATCCAACCACCAAAGTCATTAGCCGAATCGCCAGTCGAGTCGACTCGTATGTCGTCGCGCCTGGCGAGCCGTCCAAATCCGTCGCCGTCTGCGACGCCGCATGGCAACAACTGTTAGAACTCGCCACCGATCGCGACTCCGTTATCGTGGCTTTGGGTGGTGGCGTCGTCGGCGATTTAGCTGGCTTTCTGGCGGCGACGCTCGGCCGTGGAATCGACT